>JACQAI010000086.1 GCA_016195115.1 Pseudomonadota bacterium | reverse complement strand
GTTTCCCCTTCACGCGATCACCCAGCGGCCGATGGCGATGTACCACTCGTGGGGCTCGCAGAACGCCTGGCTGCGCCAGATCCACGGCGCCAACTGCCTCTACATGCATCACGCGACCGCCGCTGCGCTCGGCATCGCGGACGGCGACTGGGTGTGGATCACCAGCCATCACGGCAAGGTGCGCGGTCATGCCAAGCTGATGGACGGCGTCAACCGCGACACGGTGTGGACCTGGAACGCGATCGGCAAGCGCAGCGGCGCCTGGAACCTGGCGCCCGACGCGCCCGAAGCGACGCGCGGCTTCCTGCTCAATCACGTGATCTCCGAGCTGTTGCCCGAGCGTGCCGGCGGCTATCGCTACGCCAATGCCGACCCGGTGACCGGCCAGGCCGCCTGGTACGATCTGCGCGTGCGCGTCGAGAAGGACGCGGTGCAGACCGCGACCGCGCCACGCTTCCCGACCGTGGCGCTGCCGGGCAGCGTGCTGCCGCGGCCGTCGATCCTGCGCTACGGCGCGCGCTTCCGAGCCGCGCGGGAGATACGATGACTCCGCGAGTAAGCACGCGATGACCGATCTGCCGCCGCCGCCCGCCAAACGACTGGGCCTGGTGATCGACCTCGACATCTGCGTCGGCTGTCACGCCTGCGCGGTCAACTGCAAGGAATGGAACACCGGCGGCGCGATGGCACCGCTGACCGACACCAACCCCTACGGCGCCGACATGAGCGGCGTGTGGTTCAACCGCATCCACAGCTTCGAGGTCGGCACCGACAGCCCCGGCAACGGCGGCGGGCGCACGGTGCACTTCCCGCGATCCTGCCTGCACTGCGCCGAGCCGGCGTGCGTCACGGTGTGCCCGACCGGCGCGTCCTACAAGCGTGCCGAGGACGGCATCGTGCTGGTCGACGAGGATCTGTGCATCGGCTGCAAGCTGTGCTCGTGGGCCTGCCCGTACGGCGCGCGCGAGTACGACGACGACGTCGGGGTGATGAAGAAGTGCACCCTGTGCATCGACCGCATCTACAACGAAAACCTCGAGGCGGTCGAGCGCGTGCCGGCGTGCGTCTCGACCTGTCCGGTGACCGCGCGGCATTTCGGCGATCTCGGCGACCCGACCTCCGAGGTGTCGCGCCTGGTCGCCGAACGCGGCGGCTATGACCTGATGCCGGAGCTCGGCTTTCAGCCGACCAACAAGTATCTGCCGCCGCGGCCGCACAAGACCGCCGCCGGCTGCACCGGCGCGCCGGCCGCGCTCACCGCCACGCTCGAGCCGAGCGCGACGGGGTTGTTGGGCTGGGTCGACAAGATCCTGTCGCGATGATGATCACCCTCACCCTTCCCACGCGGCTTCGCCGCGCGGGCCCCTACCCTCTCCCGCCTTGCGGGAGAGGGTGGCGCTTGCGCTCGCGAGCCGGGTGAGGGTCGCGCCGTGCACCCCGCGCTCTCCGTCATTCTGTTCACGACCGCATCGGGCGCCGGCTACGGCCTCCTGATCCTGCTCGCCGTGTTCGCGGCGCTCGGGCTGTTGCCTGCGTATCCCGGGTTCGGCGTCGCGGCGTTCGGCATCGCGCTCGGGCTGGTCAGCTTCGGCCTGGCAGCCTCGACCTTCCATCTCGGCCATCCCGAGCGTGCCTGGCGCGCGTTTTCGCAGTGGCGCTCGTCATGGCTCAGCCGCGAGGGTGTCGCCTCGGTCGCGACCTACCTGCCGGCGCTCGGGTTTGCGTTCGGCTGGGTGTGGCTCGGCGAACAGCGCGGCGGCTGGGCGGCGCTCGGGCTGCTGGCGGCGCTGAGCGCGCTCGCGACCCTGGTGTGCACCGGCATGATCTACGCCTCGCTGCCGACCATCCAGCGCTGGCACAACGGTTGGGTGGTGCCGAACTACCTGGCGCTCGGCGGCATGTCGGGCGCCGTGCTGCTCGATTGCCTGACCCGGCTGTTCGGCCTGCCGAGCCCGGCGATCGGCACCGTGACCGTGGTCCTGATCGCGCTCGCCGCGGTCCTCAAGCTGGGTTATTGGCGCCATATCGATACCACCGCGGCGGCGAGCACGCCGGCGACCGCGACCGGGCTCGGCGGCGGCACGGCGCCGGTGCGCCTGCTCGAGGCGCCGCACACCGAGGACAACTATCTGATGCGCGAGATGGGCTTCCGCATCGCGCGCAAGCACGCCGCCAAGCTGCGCAGGATCGCGCTCGCCGCCGGCTTCGCGGCGCCGTTCGCCCTGATCCTGCTCGCGCTCCTGCTCGGCGGCGTACCCGGCGTCATCGCCAGCACCTTGGCCGTGCCGGTGGTTGCGCTCGGCGTGGTCATCGAGCGCTGGCTGTTCTTCGCCGAGGCGCGCCACACCGTCATGCTCTACTACGGCGCCACGGCTGCGTGAGGCGCGCCTGCCTCCCGTCGTCCGCCGGCTTCGCCACGGCAAGGGAGGAATGCGATGAGACCGCTGCGTTCGAGCTGCCCGTTGGCGCTGTCGATCGTGCTGTTTCTGTGCTTCACCGTCGGCGCGCACGCGCAGACCTACCCGGTGAAGCCGATCCGGCTGATCGTCGCGGATGCGGCGGGAGGCGCACCCGATCAGCTCGGGCGCATCTTGGCGCACAGGCTCTCCGAGGGGCTCGGCCAGCAGGTCATCGTCGACAACCGGCCGGGGGCCGCCGGCGCGCTCGGCGCGGACGTCGCAGCGCGCGCCCGCCCCGACGGCTATTCGCTGCTGCTGACCACGACATCGATCTACGCGATCCTGCCCGCCCTCAAGAGGGACCTCGCCTACGATCCCGTGAAGGACTTCGTCCCGGTGTCGCGCCTCGCCACCGCATCCAACGTGTTGGTCGTCACTGTCGCGCTGTCCGCGCGATCGGTCGCCGAGCTGGTCCAGATGGCGAAGCGCCAGCCGGGCGTCATCAACTATGCCTCCGCGGGGATCGGCTCGCCGGCGCACTTGGCGGGCGAGATGCTCAACCTGCTCGCCGAGATCAAGCTGACCCATGTCCCGTACAAGGGCGCCGCTCCGGCGCTGCTCGATGTCATCGCCGGCAATGCGCAGCTCATCATCACCTCGCCGATCGCCGCGCAAGCCCACATGCAAGGCGGGCGCGTGCGCGCGCTCGCCACCACGGGGAGCGAGCGGAATCCGAGCCTGCCGGACCTGCCGACAATCGCCGAGACGCTACCCGGCTATGAAATCTCCCAGTCCTGGGGCGTCGTCGCGCCTGCCGGCACGCCGGCGCCCATCGTCACGCGGCTGAACGACGAGATCGTCAAGGCGATGAATCGGCCCGACGTCAAAGAGCAGGTCCTGAAAACCGGCGCCATACCGGCGGGCGATTCCGCCGCTTCGTTCGAAGCCTTCATGGCGAACGAGCGGCAACGGCTGGGCGACCTCATCGCCAAGGCGGGCATTACGCTCGAGGACTGAAGGCCTTCGTGTACGGCACCAGCGTCGCCTGATCCGCTCTAGCGCCGCCGTTCGGCGGGCACGATGCCTTCGGCGATCAGCGCCTCGATCTCGGTGGACGAGAAACCCGACTCGCTCAGCACTGCGCGGCTGTCGGCGCTGAACGGATGCGGCGCCTCGGCCGGGCGCGCCGGGGTGCGCGAGAACTTCATCGGCGTGCCGGTGCCGCGATAGGCGCCGTCCTCGACCACCATGCCGGTGTGGCGCGTGTGGGCGTCCGCCATCACGCCGGGAATGTCCTGCACGGGACCCGCCGGCACGCCGGCGGCGAGCAGCTTGTCGGCCAGCGGCTCGGCGGCCTGGTCGGCGAGCAGCCCGCGCAGGATCTCGGTCAACGCCTCGCGGTTGGCGCGGCGGTCCTGGTTGGTGCGGAAGCGCGCGTCCTGGGCCAGCTCGGGGGCGCCGAGCTCCGCGGTCAGGCGCGCGAACTGGCGGTCGTTGCCGACCGCCAGGAAGATCTGCTTCGTGCGCGTCGGGAACGCGTCGTAGGGCGTGATGTTGGGATGCGCGTTGCCGGTGATCACCGGCGGCTTGCCCGACATGAAGAAGTTGGCGGCCTGCGGATGCAGCAGGCTGATCGCGGTGTCGTACAGGCTGACCTGGACGTACTGGCCGCGCCCCGAGGCCTGGCGCTCGTAGACCGCCATCAGGATGGCGATCGCCGCGCTCAAGCCGGTGCCGAGGTCGACCACCGGATTGCCGATCCGGGTCGGGCCCGAGTCCGGCGTGCCGTTGATGCTCATCAGCCCGGCCATCGCCTGGATCACGGCGTCGTAGCCCGGCATGCCGCCGCGCGGCCCGTCCGCCCCGAAGCCGCTGATCTTGCAGTGGATCAGCTTGGGGAAGCGTTCGGCCAGCACGGCGTGATAGCCGATGCCCCACTTCTCGAAGGTGCCGGTCTTGTAGTTCTCGACCAGCACGTCGGCGCGCGCCAGCAGCCGCAGCAGCACGTCGCGGCCCTTGGCATCGCCGAGGTCGAGCGCCATCGCGCGCTTGTTGCGGTTGATGCCGACATAGTAGGACGCGACGCCGTCGCGGAACGGCGGGCCCCAGTCGCGCACCTCGTCGCCCTGCGGCGGCTCGATCTTGATCACCTCGGCACCGTGATCGGCCAGCGTCTGGGTGCAGAACGGGCCACCGAGCACGCGCGTCAGGTCGATCACCCGGAGCCCGGCGAGCGCGCCCGGCGAACGGTCTGCGGACATCGTCATCCCTCTTAAGCTGCCGCCGCGAGCCGCGCGGCGAATTGCGGATAGATCTCGGCGATCTCGCGGCCGACCTCGGCGATCAGGCCGAGCGTCTCCGTGTCGGGGGTCGGCGTCGTGGCGACGCTGGCCGGCAGGTCGAAATCGAAGCCGGTGTGGTCGCGCACTTCCTCCAGCGTGTGGCCGGGATGCACGCTCTCGAGCGCGAAGCGGTGCGCCGCGCGCTGATAGCGGAACAGGCACAAGCCGGTGAGCAGCGCCACCGGACCGCCCGGGCGATAGACCTCGGGCGGGCTCCAGCCGGGCGCGCTGATGAACTCGACCTTGGGCACGAACAAGCGCCGGCTGTGCTCCTCGCGGAACAGGATGACGCGCGGCACCAGGAAATAGAGATAGGCCGAGCCGAACGAGCCGGGGAAGCGCACCGCCGAACGCGGATAACCGCCGGTGCCGACCAGGTTGATGTTGGCCTCGCCGTCGATCTGGCCGCCGCCCAGGAAGAACACGTCGATGCGGCCCTGCGCGGCGCAATCGAACAGCTCGCGGCCGCCCTCCGTGAAGCTGTTGTGGGCGCGGCTGCCCAGCACCGTGACGCGGGTGGCGCCGCTCGAGCGCCGGCGCACCAGCAGCGCCGCCGAGCCGGGGATCGGCGACTGGGCGCCAACCGCGATGTGGCGCGCGCCCTCGATCAGACGGGCCAGGGTCGCGATCAGGAAGGCGGGGTTGGATGCGTCGGTCATTCCGCGGCAGCGCGCTGCGGACCGGACTCGAGCCAGACCGCGAGCCACGCCGCGAAGCCGGCTTCGGTGGCCGCCGCGGCGACGTAGCGCGCGAGCTCGGCGCCGTCGGCGTCGTAGTGCTCGGCCAGCGCCATCGGCCAGGCGCCGCGCGCGGCGATCGCGATGCCGGTGACGTAGAGCGCCGGCAGCACGCCAGCGGCGGTCGTCTCGTCGGCCAGCAGGCTGCCGTCGACCACGCGTTCGACCGTGACGAAGCTGCGCGCCGACGCGTGCGCGATGGTCGCCAGCTCGCGCCGCCGGCCGATCCAGACGTTGCCCTCGCGGTCGGCCAGGGGTGCGTGGAACAGGCCGACCTCCGGCTTGAGCGCGGGCAGCAGCACGATCGGATCCGCGCCGGGCGCCAGCGGATTGTCGATGACGCGCCAATCGGCGCGGTGGCGCAGCACGTCGCTGCCGATCAGGCCGCGCAGCGGCATGAAGGGGATGCCCTTCTCCGAAGCCTGGAGCGCGGCGTGGATCGCCGGGCAGGTCGAGTCCGTGATCGCGATCGTGCCGGCCTTGACCGCGGCGGTGAAGCGCGGTGCCGGCCCGAACTCCCCCATGGTGATCGCGGCGGTCTCGACCGCGGCGACGCAGCCGGCGCCGATCAAAACGTCGGCCTGCAAGCCGCTCTGCGGCACCGACACCAGCCGGAGGCCGCGCGCCCGCCGGCGCACCAGGGCGCAGGTCGCGGCGACCGAGACGCCGGCATAGTCGGGCGGCAGCGCGACCAGCGCGCCGTCGGCGATCTCGGCGGCCAGGGCATCGACGTCGGGCAGCAGGCGTGACACGGCAGGCATCCTTCCCGAAT
>JACQAI010000687.1 GCA_016195115.1 Pseudomonadota bacterium | reverse complement strand
GTGCCACCACGCACTGGATGTCGCTCGACATGCTGCGCGCGTTCGGCGCCGAGCCGGTCGACGCGCGGGTCGTGGTCGACGGCAACGTCATCACCGGCGGCGGCGTCACGGCCGGCATCGACTTCGGCCTGACGGTCGCCGCCGAGATCGCCGACCGGCGCACCGCCGAGGCGATCCAGCTCGGCATCGAGTACAACCCTGCGCCGCCGTTCAACACCGGCTCGCCGGCGACCGCCGACGCCGAGTTGGTCGCGCGCGTGCGCGAGCGCGCCGCCGGCCGCCAGAGCGAGCGCGCCGCCCTGGTGCGCGACGCCGCCGCGGCGATGGACGCGCGCTGGTAGGCGCTCTCCCGCTCTCCTCCGGGGAGAGGCTCAGCCGCAGTACTTCTTGCCGCTGAGGTCGAAGTGCAGGTGGTCGCGGTGGTCGCGGTCGTGGTCGGGGCCAAGCACGACGTCGAAGCGCGCGCAGGCCTGCTTGGCGAGCGCGCGCAGGAACTCGCTCTTCGGCCCGGGGCCGCGCCAGTCGCGCTCGATGTTGACCACCGAGCCGTCGGACAGATCGAAGCCGATGACGTCGATGGCGCGGCCGCGCGCGTGCTCGCTCAAGCCCTTGGCGTTGCCGCGGACGTCGCGGCAATCGTAGGTGCCGGCGTGATAGACCTTGGTGACCGTCTGCTTGAGATGGCGCAGCGCCAGCGGCTGGATGAACTCGTACTCGAAGTTGGCGAACGCCAGCGCGAGCTCGCAGCTCAGCTGGGTCGGCCGGTTGAGCGCGACGCCTTCCATCGCGACCTTGACGCCGTCGGCCATGCCGCAGCCGCGCCGGGTCGAGAACGCCGGCACGACCTCGAAGTCGAAGCCGAACTCGTCGAGGCTGGCCTGGCATTGCTGCAGCGCCGTGAGCCCACCGGGGCGCGGCGCCGTCATGGCCGCCGGGCGCGCTTTGGGCGCCGGCGCCGACTGGAACAGGCCCTCGACCATGCTGCAGCCCGACAGCAGCCCCAGACCCAGCAGCACCCACGCCCGCATGACCGCCCGTCCCCACATCCAAACCCAGATATGGTACCAAAATATGGTTAACCTGGCACTAATTGAGGACTGACGGCGGAAAATGGTTCCGAACCGGCGCACCCGCCTCGCCCAGGGGGCGCCAAACGGATTGATCTCGCGAGGCGCCGGGCTTATCTGCGGGGCCCATGGAGACGGTGACCGACCCGGGCGCGCGCGCGGCGATCGAAGCGCGCGTGCGCGCCCTGCCCTACTGGTATCACAAGATCGCGCTGCCCCACGGCGTGGTCACGCCCGGATGGGCGCCGATCGATCCCGCTGCCTACCGCCTGCCCGAGCGGCTCGACGGCAAACGCGTGCTCGACGTCGGCGCCTGGGATGGCTACTGGACCTTCGAAGCCTTGAAGCGCGGCGCCCGCGAGGTCGTGGCGATCGACGACTTCTCCGACGACATCGGCACGGCGGTGCAGGCCGAGCGCCACGCCTGGGCAACCTTCGATCTGTGCCGCGAGCTGCTCGGCTTCGACGCGCAGCGCTGCCAGCGCCACGCGATGAGCGTCTACGAGGTCGCCGAGAGCCGGCTCGGACGATTCGATATCGTGCTCTGTTTCGGCCTGCTCTATCACCTGCGCCATCCGCTGCTCGCGCTCGACAAGCTGGGCGCGCTGTGCGGCGGCGAGACCGGCGGCGAGATCTACGTCGAGAGCGCGATCCTCGACGACTACAGCCCCTATCGCGGCGGCATCGGCCACGGCTACAACGGCGGCCAGATGGTCATGGAGTTCTATCCGCGCGACGACTACGCGCAGAACGTCACCAACTGGTGGGTGCCGACCTTGGCGTGCCTGGGCAACATGGTCGGCAGCGCCGGCTTCCCGCGCGTCAAGGCCTGGAAGCTGGTCAAGGACCCGCCCGACGTGGCCTACTGTCGCGGCTTCGTGCGCGGCGCGAAATGACGGTGCCCTACCCTTCACCGTCATTGCGAGGAGCGCAGCGACGAAGCAATCCAGCGGGCGGTGACGCGACTCTGGATTGCTTCGCTTCGCTCGCAATGACGGCGGGGTGGTGCAGGCTGAACCAAACTCGTAACTCAGGAACAAAAGTGCGATGCGTCAAATCCCCGTGACCGTGCTGACCGGCTTTCTCGGCGCCGGCAAGACGACCTTGCTCAACCGCATCCTCACCGAGCAGCACGGCAAGAAGTACGCCGTGATCATCAACGAGTTCGGCGAGCTCGGCATCGACGACCAGATGGTCGTCAAGGCCGACGAGGAAGTCTTCGAGATGAACAACGGCTGCGTCTGCTGCACGGTGCGCGGCGACCTGATCCGCGTGATCGGCGGCCTGATGAAGCGGCCGGACAAGTTCGACGGCATGGTGATCGAGACCACGGGCCTGGCCGATCCGGCGCCGGTCGCCCAGACCTTCTTCGTCGACGACGACGTCAAGCAGCGCACCAAATTGGACGCCATCGTCACCGTGGTCGACGCCAAGCACATCCTCGACCATCTCGGCGACGGCCACGAGGTCGTCGAGCAGATCGCCTTCGCCGACATCATCCTGCTGAACAAGATCGATCTCGCCGACGACGCCGCGCTGGCCGAGGTCGAGGCGCGCATCCGGGCGCTCAACGGTTTCGCCCAGATCCACCGCACGACCAATTGCGCGGTCGCCCTCGACCAGCTCTTGGACCGCGGTGCCTTCGACCTCGACCGCATCCTCGCGAGCGAGCCGCACTTCCTCGAGCACCACCACCACGACCACGCCTCGGACGTCACCAGCGTGTCGTTCGCGGTCGAGCGCGCGATCGATCCAGAGCGCTTCGAGAGCTGGATCGGCACGGTGCTGCGCCTGCACGGCGCCGACATCTTCCGCTCCAAGGGCATCCTCAACGTCAAGCGCTCGGACAAGCGCTTCGTGTTCCAGGGCGTCCACATGCAGATCGAGACGCGCTGGGGCACGGCGTGGCGGCCCAAGGACAAGCGCGACAGTCGCATCGTGTTCATCGGCCGCCAGCTCAACGCCGACTGGCTGAAGGACGGCTTCATGAACTGCGTCGACTGACGTGAGCGTCGAGGCCGCCACCGACTCGGCCCTCGCCGGCGCCCAGCGCACCGCCTGGCGTTTCGAGGCGTTCGTCACCGCGATCGCGGTCGACACGGAGTCGCGCACCGCGGCGTTCGGGCTCGGCTCCGGGCGCGTTCGCCTGGTCGATTTCACCAAGCAGCAAGCGCACGCCGCGCGCACCGCCGAGGCCCATGGCGGGGCGCTGCTGGCGCTCGCCGCCGACCCGACCGGCGGCTTCGTCTCGGGCGGCGACGACGGCCGCGTCGTGCGGATCGCGCGCGACGGCGCCGCCGCCGAGCTCGCGCGCTTTGCCGGCCAGTGGGTCGAGCACGTCGCGGCGCTCGCCGACGGCCGGGTCGCCGCCGCGGTCGGCCGCACGGTGCACGTGGTCGGCGACGGCGCGCCGCGCACGCTCGGGCCGCATCCCAGCACCGTGTCGGGGCTGGCGCACGTCGGCGCGCGGCTCGCGGTCGCGCACTATGGCGGCGTATCGCTGTGGGATCCCGACGCGGCCGCCGATGCCGCGCCCGATCTGCTGCCGTGGAAGGGCTCGCATCTTTGTGTCGCGCCGAGCCCGGATGGCCAATTCATCGCCACCGCGACCCAGGACCACGCGCTGCATGTCTGGCGCCTGGAGAACCGGACTGACATGCAGATGGCCGGCTATCCCACCAAGGTGGCGTCGCTGTCGTGGTCGTCTGACTCGCTGCGCCTAGCAGCGTCGGGCGCCAACAATCTGAGCGCCTGGCCGTTCGACGGTCCGGGACCGGAAGGCCGCGAGCCGATCGCCTTCCTCGATGGCAAGGACGCGCTGGCGACCCGGGTGGCGTTCCACCCGCGCGCGCCGCTGCTCGCCGGCGGCTTCAGCGACGGCACCTTGGCGGTGGTCGACACGGCGCGCCGGCGCGCCATCAAGATCCCGCTCAGCAAAGGCGTGGCGGTGTCGGCGCTCGCCTGGTCACCCGACGGCCGCCACGTCGTCGCCGGCGCCGAGGACGGCCGCGCCGCCATCGTCAGCTTGGCGGCAGGAGGGACGTCATGAGCGAAACCGACATCGACAGCGCGCTGATCCCGGTCGCGGTGTTGACCGGGTTCCTGGGCAGCGGCAAGACCAACTTGCTCAACCAACTGATCAACGAGTTCGGCGAGATCGGCCTCGACCATCATTTGGTGCAGGCGGTCGACGCCGAGATGGTCGTGATGGCGAGCGGCTGCCTGTGCTGCACCATCCAGAGCGACCTCGCCAAGACCTTGCGCCAGATGGCGCTGAAGCGCGTGCGCGGCGAGGTGTCGGAATTCAAGCGCGTCGTGCTCGAGACCACCGGCTTGGCGGACCCCGCGCCGATCCTCCACACCTTGATGGAGGACCCGCTGATCGGCGCGCACTACCGCCTCGACGGCGTCATCACCACGGTCGACGCGGTCAACGGCGACGCCACGCTCGATCGCCAGATGGAAGACGTGAAACAAGCCGCGGTCGCCGACCGCATCGTGCTGACCAAGACGGATCTGGCCGACGGCGCGACCCGCAATCGGCTGATCCGGCGGCTGCACCAGCTCAACCCGGCGGCGCCGATCCTCGCCGCGGCGCAGGGCGAGGCGACGGTCGAGAACCTGTTCGAGGCCGGGCTCTACGATCCCAAGACCAAGTCGCTCGACGCCCAGCGCTGGCTCAACGCCGAAGCCTACGGCCAAGCCGAGCATCATGACCATGCTCACGGCCACGATCACGATCATGGCCACGCCCACGACCACGGCCCCGATCAGGATCCGCACGACATCAACCGCCACGACGCGCGCATCCACGCGGTCTGCCTGACGTTCGACGAGCCGCTCGACTGGGACGGCTTCGCGCTGTGGGCGCAGAGCCTGGCGGCCTATCGCGGCGAGGACCTGCTGCGCCTGAAGGCGCTGATCAACGTCAAGGGCAACGACAAACCGGTCGCGGTGCACGGTGTCCAGCACCTGTTCCATCCGCCGGCCGAGCTACCGGCGTGGCCGGGCGACGACCGCCGCTCGCGCATCGTCGTGATCGCGCGCGACATGTCGCGCGACATGCTCGAGGACAGCCTGAAGAAGTGCCTCGGCACGACGACGCTGGTTCCGGAGGACGCGTTCAAGAACCCGCTGTAAGGCAGCAGGGCGCACCGTCGTCGCATCCACCAGCCGTCATCCTCGCGCTGGGCGCGAGGATCCACGCCTTGGTAACTGCCCGCGCAGCACCAGGACGATCTAGATCGCCCTGCAACAGCCGTCACGCGACTCAGGCGTGGATGCTCGCGCCTAGCGCGAGCATGACGATTTGTTTTTGCGGAGAGTGGTGTACCCCGCGTCCGCTACTTCACCGGCGCGGGCGCGGGCGGGACGACCAGGACCTTGTCGACGCGGCGGCCGTCCATGTCCATGACCTCGAACTTGAAGCCGTCGAGCGTGACCGCATCGGCCGGCGCCGGAATGCGCTTCAGCTGCGCCATCATGAAGCCGCCGAGCGTCGTGTAGGTCGCGTCCTCCTCGGGCCGGCGCGGCAGGCCGACCAGATCGGCGACCTCGTCGATCGGCATCATGCCGTCGATCAGCCACGAGCCGTCGGCGCGCTTGACCGACGCCGGATCGTCGGCCTGGCCGGGCGCGGCGATGTCGCCGACCAGCGACTCCATCAGATCGGTGAGCGTCACCAGGCCCTGCAGGTCGCCGTACTCGTCGACGATCAGCGCAATCGGATTGCCGGTGCGCTTGAACAGCTCGAGCGCCTTGAGCGCCGGCGCGGTCTCGGGGATGAACACCGGCGGCTTGATCGCGGCGCGCAGATCGAATGGCTGATTTCTAAGCAGGGGCGCCAGAAGATCCTTGGCCTGGACGATGCCGAGCACGCGCTCGAAACCGCCCTGGATCACCGGGAAGCGCGAGACGTGGCTCTCCACGATTTTGCGCTGGTTCTCGCCCGGCGCGTCGTCGAGATCGAGATACTCCATGTGGGTGCGCGGCCGCATCAACGCGCTGACCCGGCGATCGCCGAGGCGCAGCGCCATCTCGACGATGTCGCTCTCGGCTTGCTCGAAATGCCCGGAGCGCGTGCCCTCGCGCATCAGATACTTGATCTCGGCGTCGGTTACCGCCCCGGCGGCATCCTTGCGCATCGGGATCAGGCGCAGCACCAAGTCGGTGATGCGCGACAGGAACCAGGCGATCGGCGCGGCGCCGCGCGACAGCGCGCGCATCCAGCCCGCCGTCATGATCGCGAGGCGCTCGGGATGGGCGAGCGCGATGCGCTTGGGCACCAGCTCGCCCAAGATCAAGGTGAGGAACGTGGTGCCGACCACAATGATGCCGAAGCCGATGGCGTCGGCGTAGGGCGCCAGTGTCGGGATGGCGCGCAGCGGGTCCGCCGCGTGCTCGGCCAAGGCGGCACCGCCGAACACGCCGGTCAAGATGCTGATCAAGGTGATGCCGACCTGCACGGTCGACAGGAAGCGTGTCCGATCGGCGACCAGCTCGAGCACCAGCTCGGCGCGCCGCTCGCCCTGCTCGACCATCTGGCGCAGCCGCGCCGGGCGCGCCGAAACAGTGGCGAACTCGGCCAGATTCAAGAAGCCGTTGAGCAGGATCAACAGCAGCAGGATCAGGAGGCTGAGATACATCCCCGGAGAACGGCCGGCGCCGGCTATCCCGAAGCGGGCCCGGTGCGACAACCGGTATTCTAGGGCCAGCCGGCGCGCCGTCAAAGGGCGGGGCGCCGCAGCCAAGCCCGGGCGAATGTCATGGCGACAATGTTGATCTCGACAGCGCCCGCCGGCGATCCCACCTTGTCGGCAAGATGAGCCAGCCGAGCCCCCACGCCACCGCCGCCACGCCGCTCGATCCGATCGAACGCCGCGGCTACGCCTTCGTGCAGGGCGAGACGATGCGCCGGTTGCTGTCCGACGCCGGCTCGCTGGCCGACTGGGCGGCCTTCGCCGACAGCTGGAACGATCTGCGCCTCGACACCTATATGGCCGACGGCGGGCGCTACCGTCGGCGCCGCCATGCCATCTATGGGGCGCGGCCGGACGCGCCGATCGCGCGGCAGGCCCACGGGCCGCATTATCAGGGCCTCGACTACAACCCACTGAACGGCGGCATCGAACGCTGGTTCGAGCCGATCGGCCCGCTCGGCGACGGCGCCAGCATGACGACCATCCTCACGTTCTGCCGCGACACCTTCGAGCACCTGGCGCCGGCGACGCGGTCCTGGCACATCGAGACCCACCAGTTCCGCATCGAGGCGCATCCCGAGAAGGCCGGCCTGCCGACGCCCGAGGGCCTGCATCGCGACGGCGTCGACTACGTGCTCGTCCTCCTGATCGCGCGCCACAACATCGCCCAGGGCACGACCTCGATCCACGCGCTCGACAAACGGTTGCTCGGCAGCTTCACGTTGACGGATCCGTTCGACGCCGCGCTGGTCAACGACGCGCGCGTCTATCACGGCGTCACCCCGGTCGAGCCGCTCGATCCCGCGGGCGCCGCCTACCGCGACGTCCTCGTGGTGACGTTCCGCGCCGCCTCGTAACGCGGTCGCGTGGAAGCGGGGCACAGCCTCTCAACCAAGAAGACCGTCATCCTCGCGCTAGGCGCGAGGATGACGACCGGGGATGTTGCAACAACGGAGTATCGCGGTGAGAGCGACGGTCTAGGCGCTCGGCCATCGGCTCGATATGGTCGAAGCACCATGACCACCTCCCTCGCCCGTTGACGCCGCCGCGCCGCATCGCCGTGATCGGCGCCGGGGTCGTCGGCATGGCGTGCGCGCTGCGGCTGCAGCGCGCCGGGCACGCCGTCACCGTGCTCGATCCGCTCGCACCCGGGAACGGCGCATCGTTCGGCAATGCCGGCGTGTTCGCGGTCGGCCATGTTCTACCGCTCGGCATGCCGGGCGTGCTCGCGCGCGTGCCCCACATGCTGCTGGCGCGCGAGTCGCCGCTCAGCATCCGCTGGTCGCATCTGCCCCGCATGCTGCCGTGGCTGGCCAGGCTCGTGCGCTCGAGCACGCCGGCGCGGATTGACGCGATCTCGGCGGCGCTGCGCGATCTGGTGACCGACGGGCTCGACAGTACCCGCGCATTGCTCGGCCCGCGGCACTTCGTCGACCTGGTGCGCCACGCCGGTTGGCTGTTCGTCTATTCCGACGCGGCGGCGTTGGAACGCGACCGCGCCGGCATCGCGCTCCGACGCGCGCGCGGCGTCCGCATTGAAGAGATCGAGGCGGGCGCGCTGCGCCAGCTGGTGCCGGCGTTGGCGCCGAGCGTCCGCCACGGCTTCCTGTTTCCCGATTGCGGCCACACGGTCAATCCGCACCGCGTCGTCGTCACCCTCGCCGCGCTGCTGCGCGAAGCCGGCGGCACGATCAAGACCGCGACCGCGCGCGGCTTTGACATCGGCGAGGCCGGTGTGACGCGTGTGCTGACCGACGGCGACGGCATCGCAACCGATGGCGTCGTGCTCGCGGCCGGCGCCGACTCCGCCGCGCTGGCGCGCGCGTTGGGCAGTCGCGTGCTGCTCGAGAGCGAGCGCGGCTACCACGTCACCATGCCGGATCCCGGCATCGACCTGCGCGTGCCGCTTCTTGCCGTGGGTGAAAAGTTTTCGATCACGCCGATGGAGCACGGCATCCGGCTCGGCGGCACCGCCGAGTTCTCCGCCGGCGACGCGCCGCCCAACCCGCGCCGCCACGCCATGATGGTCGCCCAGGCGCGCCGGCTGCTGCCCGGCATCAGCGACACTGGCGCGACCACCTGGGTCGGGCGGCGACCGTCGACCCCGGACTCGCTGCCGGTGATCTCCGGCTCGCCGCATCACCGCAACGCCTGGTTTGCGTTCGGCCACGGCCATGTCGGGCTGACCACCGCGGCGGTGACTGCCGGCTGGATCGCCGACCTGGTCGCCGGGCGCCCGCCGTCGGTCGATCTCGCGCCGTTCCGCGTCGAGCGTTTTTCATGACCGATCTGCGCATCGCCGCCGACATCGGCGGCACCTTCACGGACCTCGCCTTCATCACCCAAGACGGCGTCGTCCGCACCCGCAAGGTGCCGTCGACGCCGGCCAACTACGCCGACGCGGTGATCCGCGGCATCGACGAGCTGATGGCCGAGCAGAAGCTCGACAAGGGCCGCATCGCCGAGGTGCTGCACGGCTGCACCATCGCGACCAACACGATCCTCGAGCACAAGGGCGCCAGGACCGCGCTGATCACCACCGCCGGATTCCGCGACGTCCTCGAGTTGCGGCGCATCCGCGTGCCGCGGCTCTACGAGCCGCTCTACGTCAAGCCGCAGCCGCTGGTGCCGCGCCGGTTGCGCTTCGAGGTCGTCGAGCGCGTCGGGCCGCGCGGCGAGGTCATCACGGCGCTCGACGTCGCGTCCGTCGAGGCCGCGATCGCGCGCCTCTTGGCCGAGCGCATCGAAGCCGTCGCGGTCTGCCTGCTGCATTCCTACGCCAATCCCGACCACGAGCGGCAGATCGGCGCGCTGCTGCGGCGCGCCCTGCCCGACTGCTTCATCACGTTGTCGGTCGACGTGCTGCCGCAGATGCGCGAGTACGAGCGCACCAGCACGACGGTGATCAACGCCTATGTCGGGCCGCCGGTGAAGGCCTACTTGAATTCGCTGATCGATCAGCTGGCCAAGGGCGGAGTCACGGGCCGGCTGCGCGTCATGCAGTCGTCGGGCGGCATCCTGGCGGCCGACGCGGTGGTCGACCGGCCGGCACAAATTGTCGAGTGTGGTCCTGCGGCCGGCGTGATCGGCGCCGCCAAGCTCGGCACCGCCGCCCACTACGACAACCTGATCAGCTTCGACATGGGTGGCACCACCGCCAAGGCCTCGATCATCGAGCACGGCCGCATGCTCAACTCCGACGAATACGAGGTCGGCGGCGGCATCTCGGCGTCGAGCCCGCTGATGAAGGGCGGCGGCTACGCCTTGAAGCTGCCGGTGATCGACATCGCCGAGGTCGGCGCCGGCGGCGGCTCGATCGTCTGGCTCGACAAGGCGCTGTCGATCAAGGTCGGCCCGCACAGCGCCGGCGCCGTGCCGGGGCCGGCGTGCTACGTCGACGGCGGCGACGAGCCGACCGTGACCGACGCCAACGTCATCCTGGGCTTCCTCAACCGAGAGGCATTGTGCGGCGGCACCGTGCCGATCGACCAGCGCCGCTCGCACGCGGCGCTCGCCAAGCGCATTGCCGAGCCGCTCGGCCGCGGACTGCTCGAGACCGCCTACGGCGTCCATCTGGTCGCCAACGCCAACATGATGCGCGCGGTCAAGGGCGTGACGACGTATCGGGGCCGGGACCCCAGGAACTTCGTGCTCTATGCCTTCGGCGGCAACGGCGGCGTCCACGGCGTCGAGCTCGCGCGCTCGCTCCTGATCCCGCAGGTCGTCGTGCCGCCGGCGGCCGGCGTGTTCAGCGCCATCGGCTTGCTGACCGCCAATGTCGAGCTGGTGCTGACCCAAAGCCTGCTGTCGCGCACCCGCGACATGGACCGCGACAAGGTCGAGAGCGTGTTCGCGGCGCTCGAGCGCGACATCACCCGGCAGCTTGGCTACCAGCGCGACGCCATCGCGTTCCACCGTGCCGCCGACCTGCGCTACGAGGGCCAGGCGTTCGACCTGCCCGTGCAGGTGCCGAACGGCGCGCTGGATGCGGCCGCGCTCCAGGAGCTCGAACGCCGCTTCGAGCGCGAGCACGCGCGCACCTACGGTCATGCCTTCCGCGGCGCCTACGCGGTCGAGACCGTGACGTTGCGGGTGACTGGCGCGGTGACGCCCGAAGGCGTGCACACCCGCGTGCGCACCGCCGCGAGCTATCGGCCGAGCGGCCAGCGCACGGCCTATTTCGGCCCGACGGTCGGCGAGCGTCCGACCCCGATCCTGGCGCGCGACGCGCTCGACGCGACGCCACGCCCGGGCCCCCTGATCGTCGAGGAATACGAAGGCACCACCGTGGTGCCGCCCGACTGCACCGCCCGCCTCGACCCCGCCGGCAACATCGTCATCGACGTCGGCACGGTTCGGTGATGTGGCGAGCCCTCTCAACTTCCCCAAACCGTCATGCTCGCGCTAGGCGCGAGCATCCACGCCTTGGGATCTGCCGCACGGCAGCAGGACGAACCGGACTGCCCGGCGACATCCGTCACGTTCCTCAGGCGTGGATCCTCGCGCCTAGCGCGAGGATGACGATTTACTTTTTTGCGGTGTTGTGCCCGATACTGGGCCGTTAGGGAGCCCTGCCCATGCGCAACGACGTCGATCCATTTTTGCTCGAGGTGTTGAAGAACGGGCTCGACACCGTCGCGGACGAGATGGCCCTGATCCTGATGCGCACGGCGTATTCGGGCATCGTGCGCGACTCGATGGATTTCTCGACCTCGGTGTGCGACGCCGACGGCCAGACCCTGGCGCAGGGCCTGACCACCGCGATGCATCTGGGCTCCTTCTACGACGCCATGCGCGCGCTGATCACCACCCAGGCCGGCAACATCTTTCCGGACGACGTCTTCATCTTCAACGATCCCTACGTCGCCGCCGGTCAGCACCTGCCCGACATCTACATCATCAAGCCGGTCTTCTACGACGACCGGCTGGTCGCCTGGGCGACCACGATCGCGCACCACTCCGACGTCGGCGGCATCGTGCCGGGCTCGAACGCGCTGGGCGCGACCGAGATCTACCAGGAAGGCATCCGGATCCCGATCCTCAAGTTCATGGAGCGCGGCGTGATAGGTACAGTCCACGTCGCCGGTACCCATTGCAATGGAAGCGAGGCGGGTGGGCAGCGGTTCCATCGTGACGGCAACAATGTGCGGCGTCCTGCCTTTCCGATTTCGGATGAGATTCAGCG
>JACQAI010000085.1 GCA_016195115.1 Pseudomonadota bacterium | reverse complement strand
TGGCGCGAAACCGTATTCATGCGCCTGACCGACGTCTTCCTGTCGATCCCGCCGCTGGTGCTGGCGCTCGCCATCCTCGGCTTCCTGCGCCCGAACCTGGTCAACGCCATGATTGCGGTGTCGGTCATGTGGTGGCCGTGGTACGCGCGGCTGACCTACAACGTCACCCGCCAGGTTGCCACCGAGGGCTACGTCGCCGCCGCCGAGGTGATCGGCGCGTCGCCGTTCCACATCCTGTTCCGCGAGATCCTGCCCAACTGCGCCGCGCCGATCGTGACCAAGATGACGCTCGATCTCGGCTTCGTGATCCTGCTCGGGTCGAGCCTCAGCTTCCTCGGCCTGGGTGTTCAGCCGCCGACCGCGGATCTCGGCTCGATGGTCGCCGAGGGCGCCAAGTACCTGCCCGATCTGTGGTGGCTCGCGCTGTTTCCGGGTTTGGCGATCCTGGTCGCCGTGCTCGGCTTCAACCTGATGGGCGACGGCGTCAACGACCTGCTCGGAGTCGAGCGGTGAGCGCCGGCGCGCCGCTGCTCGACATCGCCGGCCTGACGCTCAGCCTGTCGGACTTCGACGGCACCGCGCGCATCCTCAACGGCGTCGACCTCGCGGTCCATCCGGGCGAGCGCGTCGCCCTGGTCGGCGAGTCGGGCTGCGGCAAGACGCTGACCGCACGCATCGTCATGGGCCTGCTGCAGGCGCGCGGCGCCCGGATCGAGGGGCGCGTCCGCTTCGAGGGCGACGATCTGCTGGCGCTCGACGCGCGCGGCTGGGATCGGCTGCGCGGCCGGCGCCTGACCATGATCTTCCAGGATCCGGTGGCGGCGCTGAACCCGGTGTTCACCGTCGCGGACCAGCTGGCCGCGGTGATCGGGCGCGGCGATCATCCGCGGACGCGCGGCGCGGCCCGCGCGATCGCGCGCCGGGCTCTGGCCGACGTGGCGATCGTCGATCCCGACCGCGTGCTCGACTCCTATCCCTTCCAGCTCAGCGGCGGCCTCAATCAACGCGTCCTGATCGCCATGGCGCTGGTCAACCGGCCGGCGCTGGTGCTGGCCGACGAGCCCGGCACGGCGCTCGACGTCACCGTCCAGGCCCAGACCCTGGCGCTGATGCGCGACCTGACCGATGCCGCCGGCGCCGCAGTGCTGCTGATCACCCACAATCTCGGCGTCGTGCGCAACTTCGCCCAGCGCGTCTATGTCATGTATGCCGGCGCGATCGTCGAGGCAGCGCCGGTCGCCGAGCTGTTCCGGGCGCCGCGCCATCCCTACACCCAGGCGCTGTTTGCCGCGGTGCCGCGGCTGACCGGCACCGCGCTGCCGGTCGGCATCGACGGCGGGATTCCCGACTATCGCGATCCGCCGCCCGGCTGCCGCTTCCATCCGCGCTGCGCCTACGCCGAGGCGCGCTGCCGCGCCGCGCCGCCGGTCGTCACCGTCGCGCCTGGCCACCAGGTGGTGTGCGTGCGCCCTCGCGAGACCGTCGATGCCTGAGGCCGCGCGCCTCTCGGCGATCGGCGTGAGCAAGCGCTATCGCGTCGGCGCGCGGCACGTCCAGGCGCTGAGCGCGGTGTCGCTGCAGGTGGCGCCGGCCGAGACCCTCGCGGTGGTCGGCGAGTCGGGATCGGGAAAATCGACGCTCGGCCGGCTGCTGCTCGGTGTTGAGCGGCCCGATGAGGGCGAGATCCGCGTCGACGCCGAGCGTCTGGTGGTACCCAGCCCCAAGGCGATGCGACGGCGGCTCCAGGTCGTGCAGCAGAATCCGCTGTCGACGCTCAATCCGCGGCGCACCGTCGGGCAGAGCGTCGGGTTGCCGCTGCAGGTCCACGGCCTGGCGCCGGCGGCGCGGCGGCGCGACCGCGTCCGCGAGCTGCTCGACCTCGTCGGCTTGCCGGTCGACGCCCAGGACCGCTACCCGAGCGCGCTGTCGGGCGGCCAGCGCCAGCGCGCCGCGCTGGCGCGCGCGCTCGCCGCCGAGCCCGACCTGATCGTGCTCGACGAGCCGACCTCGGCGCTCGACGTGTCGGTGCAGGCGCGCGTCCTTCATCTGCTGATCGACCTGCAGGCGCGGCTGCGCCTGACCTATGTCTTCATCACCCACGACCTTGCCGTGGTACGCAACGTTGCCGCGCGGGTTGCCGTGCTCTATCGCGGGCGGGTGGTCGAGAGCGGCCCCACCGAGGCCGTGTTCCTGCGCCCGCGCCACCGCTACACCACCATGCTGCTGTCGGCGATCCCGGTGGTCTCCGATGCCGAGGAGGCCGTCAAGCCGACCTGGCCGCACGACGCCGGCGCGTTCGTCGCCGAGCCGGACGCCGCGGGCTGCGCTTTCGCGCCGCGCTGCCCGTTCGCCGTCGAGCCGTGCCGGCGCGCGCCGCCGCCGTTCGAGGCGCGCGACGGGCGCCACGCCGTCGCCTGCTACAATCCGAGGGACTGAGGCCATGCCGCCATCCGATCAGGCCGATCGCGCCTGGCACGAAACACCCAACGCCTATCTCGAGCGCCGCCCGGCGGAGTACGCCTGTCCGGTAGAGCCGTTCTCGCTCTACGTCACGATGCGGGACGGCTGCCGCCTGGCGGTCGACGTCTACCTGCCGCAGAGCAGCGGTGCGGCGGCAAGAAAGTGGCCGACTATCGTCATCCTGACGCCCTACTATCGGCGCTTCGCGCTGTCGCACAGTAACCGACCGGTCGAGGCCAGCCCGGGCGCCAGCCGGTTCCGTGACCTGCTGGTGCCGCGCGGCTATGCCCTGGCGGTGGTCGACGTGCGCGGCACCGGGGCGAGCTTCGGCACGCGCGACAGTTTTCGGTCGCCGGCCGAGCGCGACGATCATCGCGAGATCGCCGAGTGGATCGTGCGCCAGCCATGGTCGGACGGCGTGATCGGTTCGACCGGCATCTCCTATGTCGGCGCCGCCGCCACCTTCCTCGCCACCACCGGCCATCCCGCGGTCAAGGCGATCGCGCCGCTGTTCGCGGTCTGGGACACCTGGGCCGACCACTATTTTCCGGGCGGCGTGCTGCTCAGTCAGCTGGCGCGCTCCTACGACGACCTGATGATCGCGCTCGACCACGACAACCGCGAGCTGGCGCGCAACTTCGCCTATTTCAGCGAGCCGGCGTTCGCCGGGCCGCAGCCGGTCGACGACGACCCCGATGGCGCGCTGCGCCGCGCCGCGATCGCCGAGCACATCGGCAACTTCCGCATGCCCGACTTCATCACCGAGTTCCGCTTCCGCGACGACCGGCTGCCCTACGATCCCGACTTCACCGCGCAATCGTTCAGCCCCTGCCGCTACGCCGAGACGATCGCCGCGGACGTCGCGGTCCTCTCGGTGTCAGGCTGGATGGACGG
>JACQAI010000686.1 GCA_016195115.1 Pseudomonadota bacterium | reverse complement strand
GCGGGTTGCAGAACACTTCTTCGGCCGTGAAGCCGCCGTCCCAGAACAGGCCGAGCCCGCTCTCGGCTTCGGTCAGCTTGCGGCCGATGTCGGCGCGCGTGATGTAGCGGTCGCGCGCCTCGGTGAGCGCCGTCGTCTTGGCGGTGAAACGCAGATGCGTGGCGTCGGCCTCGACGAACCAGCGGTGGTGGTAGAAACCGACCTCGGGTGTCGCGCCGGCGAGCATCTTGAGCCGCGCCCAGCGCGACTTGGCGAAGATCTCGCGGCTGCGCGACGGCGTCTCGAGATAGCCGGCGCGGCCGACCCGGACGAGCTCGCGGCACACCGCCAGCGGATCGCGCACGTCCTCGAGCAGGTGCGAGCAGATCACGAAGTCGAATTCCTGGTCGGCGAACGGCCAGGGTGTGACGCACACGTCGTGCACCGTCCAGGTCGCCGCGCTGAAACGCTCGGCGTCCTCGGGGTCGAGCGCCTCGCGGGCATTGCGCGTCGCGTACGGTGCCAGGTCGATGACGTGGGTCGCCAGATTGAAGGGATGGAACCAGCTGCCGACGTCGAGCACGCGCGATGCCGCGGCGGCGCGCGCGCGTAGCACGGGCAGGTTCGAGGTCAAGATCATGCCGCCACAGTCATGACGCGCCGGCGCATGGTCAAGGAGGTTGCCGGTGCGCCGACGGGCGGCGTAGCGTCGACACCGGAGGTGCTGCGTCATGACCGAGCCCCACGGACCGCTGCAAGGCGTCAAGGTCGTTGCCTGCTCGACCGCGCAAGCGGGAACGGTGCCCTACATGCTGATGGCCGATCTCGGCGCCGACGTCGTCAAGATCGAGGCGCCCGACGGCGGCGATCCGTCGCGCAGCCAGAGCGTGCTGCCCGGCATGCCGAGCACCTACTTCGAGACCAACAACCGCGGGGTCAAGAGCGTCACCCTGAACCTGAAGGCGCCGGAAGGGCGCGACATCCTCTACAAGCTGGTCGCGCGCGCCGACATCTTCGGCCAGAACTTCCGTCCCGGCGCGGCCGAGAAGAACGGTTTTGGCTACGAGGCGCTGCGCCAGGTCAATCCCAAGCTCGTCTACATATCGATCTCGGGCTACGGCCCGGCGGGACCGCACGCGGCGTTGCCCGGCACCGACTCGATGGCGCAGGCGCTGGGGGGCATCGCCGAGGCCTACTCGACGCCCGGTCAGCCGCTGCGCACCGGCATCGTGTCGGTCGCCGACGAGACCTGCGCCATCCTGGCGTTCGGCGGCGCGCTCGCGGCGCTGACCCACGCGCGCACCACCGGCGTCGGCCAGAAGGTCGAGTGCTCGCTGCTCGGCGCGCAGGTCCGGCTGCTCGGTTGGACCCTGACGACGACGATGTGGCGCAACCGCGATCCGGTGACCGGCCAGGCGCGCGTCACCGGCACGCGCGCGCGCCCAGGGTTGAGCGCGAGCTTCCAGGACCAGGACGGCAAGCCACTGGTCTTCCAGCTCAGCGGCGCGGTGTGGCAGCGCGCCATGACGGCGCTCGGCTTCTATCCGGCGCTCGAGGCCGCCGGCTGCGGCGATCTCGGCGTCGTCCATGACGGCGACGACGCGCGCGCCGCCTTGCTCCGTAAGCTCGATGAGCTGTTCGCCGGCGGCGCGCGCGACGACTGGGTGGCGCGGCTGCGCGGCGCCGACATCGTCGCGGCGCCGATCAACACCTTGCTCGAGGCGTCGAACGATCCCGACGTGCTGGCCAACGGCTACGTCAGCGAGGTCGACTATCCGAAGCACGCCAAGCGCTTGAAGGTGCACGGCACGCCGTGGGGCTTCTCGGAGACGCCGGCCAAGATCGGCATCGCGCCCGAGCTCGGCGCCGACAACGCCGCCGTGCTCGGCGCCCTCGGCTACGGCGCCGACCAGATCCGCGATCTGCGCGCGCGGGCGATCATCTGAGCGGATGGGGGACGGAAGGGTCTCTTCCGAAACGCCTGCCGCGCTTAGGCCGTCTTCGGCAGCTTGACGGCGCGCAGCAGGAAGGCGGGGACGTGGTCGCCGAGGCCGACCATCGGCGTGGCCGGCGCCGCCGGCACCTCGTCGTCGTGGTGACGACCGCGCCCGCGGTCACGGCCGCGATCTCGATCGCGAGGACGCTCGGCGCGTGGCTCGGGCCGGTGCTCGGCATCGTGCGGCGCCTCGCGGTGGCGTTCGGCCGGCGCCAGCTCGACGACGTTGTCGGCGACCGGCTCGGGTGCGCGCTCGGGCGCGGCGTCGTGGCTGGGCTTGGCCCGGCCGCCATCGCGGCGGCGTGGCGGGCGCTCGGCGGCGGGACGCTTTTCGCCGCCCCGGCCGCGTCCGCGGCCGCGCCGGCGACCGTCGTCCTCGGCCGTCAGGTCGGCGGTGATCAGGCCGGCGAGCTCGATGCGCGGGATCGCCTTGTTGATCAGGCTCTCGATCGCGGCCACCGCCTTGCCCTCAATCGGCGTCGCCAAGGTGAAGGCGCGCCCCGACTTGCCGGCGCGGCCGGTGCGGCCGATGCGATGGATGTAGTCTTCGGCGTGATACGGTACGTCGAAGTTGAACACGTGGCTGAGATCGATGATGTCGAGGCCGCGCGCCGCGACGTCGGAGCAGATCAGCAGCCGGATCTCCTCGCGCTTGAAGCGTTCGAGCGTCTCGGTGCGCATCGACTGCACCATGTCGCCGTGCAGCGCCGCGGCGTCGAAGCCGTGCTTTTTCAGCGACTTGTTGAGGATGTCGACGTCCTTCTTGCGGTTGCAGAAGACCAGCGCGTTCTTGACGTCCTCCTGCTCGATCAACCGGCGCAGCGCGTCGCGCTTGTCGTCTTCCCCAACCGGCAGCAGGAACTGCGCCACGGTCTCGGCCGGCGATGCCGGCGGCGAGACGCTGATCTCGAGCGGATCCTTGAGGAAGGCGTCGGCCAGGCGCCGGATCTCCGGCGGCATGGTCGCCGAGAAGAACAGGGTCTGGCGGCGCGGCGGCAGCAGGCCGACGATGCGCTCGACGTCGGGGATGAAGCCCATGTCGAGCATGCGATCGGCTTCGTCGATCACCAGGATCTTGACGTCGTTCAAGAGGATGCGGCCGCGCTCGAAATGATCGAGCAGCCGGCCGGGCGTGGCGATCAGCACGTCGACGCCGCGATCGAGCAGCTTCTCCTGATCGACGTACGACACGCCGCCGATCAGCAGCGCCATCGAGAGCTTGTGGTACTTGCCGTACTTCTCGAAGTTCTCCGAGACCTGGGTCGCGAGCTCGCGGGTCGGCTCGAGGATGAGCGAGCGCGGCATGCGCGCGCGGGCGCGGCCTTGGGTCAGGATGTCGATCATCGGCAAGGTGAAACCGGCGGTCTTGCCGGTGCCGGTCTGGGCGCAGCCGAGCACATCGCGGCCCTTGAGGACCTCGGGGATGGCGCTGGCCTGGATGGGGGTGGGGATCGTGTAACCGGCGTCGCTGACGGCGCGTACGACCTCAGGACTGAGGCCTAAATCGGAAAAGGGCATGCGAACTCGGTGTTCCTTTCAAGCGGACGAACAAGTCGGGGGTCTAAGGGGAAGGTAGGTCGCGCCTACTAAGTGGTTGCGGATTATGGGAATTCAACATCCACTGTCAATCCGCGGGTCGCGATTTCTTGCACACTAGCACAACTATCTTTCCAAACTGTGACCCGAGCGGCACATTTTCCTTAAGTTCGACGCACCGGCCGCCCGAGGGCTCATGGCGAAACCAGGCTTGGTCCTGCTCCCCGGGTTGCTGTGCGACGCCGCGCTGTGGCAGGCGCAGATCGACCGATTCGGCGACCGCTTCGACATCCTGGTGGCCGACCTCGCGCGCGACGACACGCTGCGCAAGATGGCCGGCCGCGTGCTCGCCGCGGCGCCCGAGCGCTTCGCGCTCGCCGGCCTGTCGATGGGCGGCTATGTCGCCCAGGAGATCGTGCGCGAGGCGCCCGCGCGGGTGCGCCGCGTCGCCTTGCTCGACACCTCGGCGCGGCCCGACACGCCCGAGCAGGCCGAGCGCCGCCACGCGTTGATCGCGCTCGCCAAGACCGGCAAGTTCAAGGGCGTGACGCCGCGCCTGCTGCCGCTGCTGATCCATCCCGCGCGGCTGCAGGACCGCGCCGTGACCGGCGTCGTGATGGCGATGGCCGAACGGGTCGGGCAGGCCGCCTTCCTGCGCCAGCAGCAGACGATCATCGCGCGTCCCGACAGCCGACCCGATCTGCCCAGGATCGGCTGTGCGGCGCTGGTGCTGTGCGGCCGCCAGGACGTCCTGACGCCGCCCGCCTTGTCGGAGGAGATGGCGCGCGCGATCCCCGACGCGCGGCTCGTGCTGGTCGACGACTGCGGCCACCTGGCGCCGCTCGAGCAGCCCGAGATCGTCAACGCGGCGCTCGAGGAGTGGCTGGCGCCGGAGCTGTAGCGGCGCCGGGCGGTTTGCCCTTGGCGGCCTCAGACGTCGAGGTCGCGGGCGAACTTGGCGTTTTCCTGGATGTAGGCGAAGCGCAGCTCGGGGCGGCGGCCCATCAGGCTTTCGATCAGCTCGGCGGTGCGGCCGCCGGTCTCGCCGCCGCCGCTGACCTCGTCGTCGCCGATCGCGACGCGCAGCAAGGTGCGCGTCTTGGGGTGCATCGTGGTCTCGCGCAGCTGGGCGGCCATCATCTCGCCGAGGCCCTTGAAGCGGCTGACCTCGACTTTCGCGTTGGCCTTGAACTCGCTCTTGAGCAGGCGGTCCTTGTCGGCGTCGTCGCGGGCGTAGATGGTGCGCGCGCCCTGGGTCAGGCGATAGAGCGGCGGCTGCGCGAGATAGAGATGGCCGCCGTCGATCAGGCCGCGCATCTCGCGATAGAAAAACGTCATGAGCAGGGCGGCGATGTGGGCGCCGTCGACGTCGGCGTCGGTCATGATGATGACGCGCTCGTAACGCAGCTTGGCGTTGTCGTAGCGGTCGCCCGAGCCGGCGCCCAGCGCTTGCACGAGGTCGCGCAGCTCCTGGTTGGCGCGCAGCTTGTCGGCCGAGGCGCTGGCGACGTTGAGGATCTTGCCGCGCAGCGGCAGCACCGCCTGGGTGTCGCGGTCGCGCGCCTGCTTGGCCGAGCCGCCCGCCGAGTCACCCTCGACGAGGAAGATCTCGGTGTTCGCGGCGGCGCTGCGCGAGCAGTCGGCGAGCTTGCCGGGCAGGCGCAGCTTGCGCGTCGCCGACTTGCGGTCGAGGTCGCGCTGGTCGCGCCGCTTGATGCGCTCCTCGGCCTTGTCGATCAGGTGGTCGAGCAGGCCGCGCGCGGCGGCCGGATCGGC
>JACQAI010000658.1 GCA_016195115.1 Pseudomonadota bacterium | reverse complement strand
CTCGGCGTTTTCACCCCTCGTCGCTTTGGTCTGAAAGGCCAAGAGCTCTCGCCTCGGGGATGCCACGCCGCAACCTAATCCAGCATCTCGCGCAGCACGCGCTCGGCGACCGCGAGGCGGGCCAGATCGGGCGCGCCGCCGGTCTGCAGGTTGGCGACGACCTGGTCGAGCCGTGCAACCGCGTCGCGGTTGTGCTCGATCCATTCCTCGAGGCCGCGCGGCGCGCGCAGGATGCGGCGCGCGATGCGTTCCTGGTGGTCGGCCAGGTCGTCGGCCAGATTGGCGACCGCGGTGCGCGACCAGCCGTCGGGCGTCGGCACGCCGGCGGCCAGTGCGCGCAGGCTCGCGATGCCGAAGCGCCGGCCGGCCTTGACGTAGGTCTTGGCGGCGTCGGCGACGTCGACTCCCGCGACCTCGGCCAAGCGCAGGATATCGAGATGGCGCGCCAGGCTGGCGAGCAGCGCCACTCGCCGTTCCAGCTCGGGCGGCACGCCGTCGACCGGCGGCGCGGCGTCGAGCGTGGCATCGATCTTGGGCAGGCGATGGGTCAGGCGCTCGACCCCGGCGGCGTAGTGCCGCACGGTGTCGCCGATCGCGCCGTGGTCGGTCTGGCGCAGCAGCCAGCGCGCCGCGGCCCGGAGCGCATCGGCGACGCGCGCGAACAGGCCGAGCTGGCGGGCGGCGTCGACCTGGTCGTCGAGCGCCTCGAGCGCCACCCACAGCGTGTCGAGGCCGAACAGCGCACGGGAAACCGCAAAAACCTTGGCGACGTGCTCGGCCGGCTGGCCGGTGTACGTCTCGAGGTCGGACACGAAGGTCAGCCCGCCGCGGTTCAAGATCTCGTTGGCCAGCACGGTGCCGATGATTTCGCGGCGCAGGCCGTGGCCCCGGATGGCGTCGGGATATTTCTGCTGCAGCATCTTGGGGAAATAGCCCCGCAGGTCGTGCTCGAGCGCCGGGTCGTCGAGCAGCGGCGACTTCAGGAGCGCTTCGTGGAGATCGAGCTTGGCGTAGGCCAGCAGCACGGCGATCTCGGGGCGATGGAGCCCGGCCTTGGCGCTGCGCCGCGTGGTGAGCGCGGCGTCGCTCGGCAGCGCCTCGAGCGCGCGGTCGAGGCCGGCGTCGTGCTCGAGCCGGCGCATCAGTTGCTGCGCCGGGTCGATCAGCTCGGGGCCGGCGCGCGCGGCCAGCGACATCGCCAGGGTCTGGAGATAGTTGTCGCGCAGCACGTGATCCGACACCTCGTCGGCCATCGAGGCGAGCAGCTTGTTGCGGTTCGTCACCGTGAGCTTGCCGGCGGCCACCGGATCGCTCAGCAGGATCTTTATGTTGACTTCGTGGTCCGACATGTCGACGCCGGCCGAGTTGTCGATCGCGTCGGTGTTGATGCGGCCGCCCTCCGCGGCGTATTCGATGCGACCGCGCTGGGTGACGCCGAGATTGGCGCCTTCGCCGATCACGCGCGCGCGGACGTCGCGGGCGTCGACCCGGAGCGCGTCGTTGGTGCGATCGCCGGCCTGCAGGTGGCCCTCGTCGGCTGACTTGACGTAGGTGCCGATGCCGCCGAACCACAACAGGTCGACCGGCGCCTTGAGCATCGCCTGGATCAGCTCGGCTGGCGTGGTCGCGTCGACCGCCAGCCCGAGCAGCGCCTTGATCTCGGCCGTCAGCTTGATCGACTTGGCGCTGCGCTCGAACACGCCGCCGCCCTTGGAGATCAGCGTGCCATTGTAGTCAGCCCAAGTCGTGCGCGGCGTCGTGAACAGGCGCTGGCGCTCCTCGAACGACGCCGCCGGATCGGGATCGGGATCGAGGAAGATGTGTTGGTGGTTGAAGGCGGCAACCAGCCGGGTCTGGCGCGAGCGCAGCATGCCGTTGCCGAACACGTCGCCCGCCATGTCGCCGATGCCGACGACAGTGAAGGCTTGGCGCTCCAGATCGACGCCGAGCTCGCGGAAGTGGCGTTGGACGGCCACCCATGCCCCGCGCGCGGTGATACCGAGCGCCTTGTGGTCGTAGCCGACCGAGCCGCCCGACGCGAACGCGTCGTCGAGCCAGAATCCATAGTCATGGGCGACCGCATTGGCGATGTCGCTGAAAGTCGCCGTACCCTTGTCGGCCGCGACCACCAGATAGGGGTCGTCGCCATCGTGGCGCACGACCGCAGCGGGATGGACGATGGTCGCACCCTTGCGGTTGTCGGTAATGTCGAGCATGCCGCGCATCAGGGTGCGGTAGCACTCGATGCCCTGGGCCTGCACCGCGGCACGGCTGGCCGACGGCGACAGCGGCCGCTTGATCACGAAGCCGCCTTTCGATCCGACCGGGACAATCACGGCGTTCTTGACCTGCTGGGCCTTCATCAGGCCGAGGATCTCGGTGCGGAAGTCCTCGCGCCGGTCCGACCAGCGGATGCCGCCGCGCGCGACCTTGCCGCCGCGCAGGTGGATGCCCTCGGTCTCGGGCGCATACATCCAGATCTCGACCAACGGCCGCGGCTTGGGCAGGCCGTCGATCGCCCGGCTGTCGAGCTTGAAGCTCATGTAGGGCTTGGGCGCGTCGTCCGGCCCCGGCTGGTAGTAGTTGGTCCGCAAGGTCGCGGTCACGAGGTTGACGTAGCGGCGCAGGATGCGGTCCTCGTCGAGGATCGTGACGGTGTCGAGCGCGCGCTCGATCTCGGCCATCGCGGCCGCGGCGAGCGCCGCGGATTTCTTCTGCACGGTCGGATCGAAGCGCGCGCGGAACAGCCTGACGATGGACGACGCGATGCCGGGATGCTGGGCGAGGGTCGCCTCGATGTAGCTCTGGCTGAACGTGAAGCCGGTCTGGCGCAGGTACTTGGCGTAGGCGCGCAGCAACGCGACCTCGCGCCAGGCGAGTTGCGCGGTCAAGGTCAAACGATTGAAGCCGTCGTCCTCGGCGAGGCCGCGCCAGGTCGCGAGGAAGCTGTCGTGGAACAGCGCGCGCACCGCGTCGACATCGACCGCGCTGCGATCGAGGGTCTGGAGCTCGAGGTCGTGAATCCAGGTCGCGAGATCGTCGCCCGCCGGGTGGGTTTCGTACGGCGTCTCGGTGAGCACGCGGAAGCCGCGGTTCTCGAGCATCGGCAGGATGTCGGACAGATGCACCGGCCGACCCTTGCGGAAGATCTTGAAGCCGGGCTGGGCGACGTCGCGCCCGGCGCGGCGATAGAGCTGGAGCGCCGGCAGATCGGCGCTCGACGTCTCGATGCGGGCGATGTCGTCGATCGCGTCGGCCGCCGGCACGCTTTCGATGTAGGCGGCGGGAAACGCCTTGGCGTAGCGCCGGACGAGCGCATAGCCGGCGTCGCCGTGGCGCGCCACCGCGGCGGCGGTCAGGCGCTCGGTCCAGGTGCGGCCGATCTCGACCAGGCGCGCCTCGAGCGCGGCCAGGTCGACCACGGGAACGTTGCCGGGCGTCGTCGTGACCAGCAGGCGCAGCCGCGCCAACGGCGAGATGCCGACCTGCAGCGACAGCGACGCGACCTCGCCGGCGAACGCCTCGGCCAACATCGTCCCGAACTGGTCGCGCAGGCTCGAGCTGTAACGATCCTGGGGCACGTAGACCAGGCAGCTGACGAAGCGCTCGAACGGATCGCGGCGCACGAACAGGGCGATACGGCGGCGCTCCTGGAGCTGCAGAATGCCGAGCGCGATGGCATGGAGCTCATCGGTCGCGACCTGGAACAGCTCGTCGCGCGGGAACGTCTCGAGCACGTGCAGCAGTGCCTTGCCGTCGTGACCCTGGGGATCGAGCCCGGCGCGCGCCACGACATCGGCGATCTTGCGCCGCACCAGCGGCGTCTCGTGCGGGTTGTGGCCGTAGGCCGACGAGGTGAACAGGCCGACGAAGCGCTGCTCCGCGACGACCCGGCCCTTGGTGTCGAGGCGTTTGACCCCGATGACGTCCATCGGCTCCGACCGGTGCACGGTGGCGCGCTGGGTCGCCTTGGCGATCATCAGCGGCTCGGCCAGCTCGAGATAGGCCCGCACCGGCACCGGCAAGGCGACCAAGTTGCGTGCGCCGGCGAACACCTGCACCGCCGGATCGCGCAGGATGCCGAGGCCCGAGCCGTCGACCACGGTCATGTGCGCCTGCCGGCCGCGCCGGTCGTAGACGTACTCGCGCGCGCCCAGGAGCGTGAAGTGATTGTTGGCGAGCCAGTAGAGGAAGGCACGCTCCTCGTCGATGTCGACGCCGGCGGGAGCTTGGCCGCCGCGCCCGAGCTCGTCGGCGCAGTCGGTCAGACGCTTGAGCATGGCGCGCCAGTCGCCGACCGCCGCGCGCACGTCGGCGAGAACCCTGCGGAGCTCGTTGGTCAGCGTCGCGGCGCCGGCCGCATCGAGCGGGCCCGACAGGCGCAGCTGCATGACCGACTCCGACGCGCCGCGGTCGAAGCCGGTGCGCTTGCCGCGGCCGTCGCGCTCGAGCTTGACCACCGGATGGGCGAGCATCTCGACGGTCAGCCCGTGCTGCTGCAGCGCCGCGGTCACCGAGTCGACCAGGAACGGCATGTCGTCGTTGACGATCTCGGCGACGATGTACTGCGAGCTCCAGCCGTGGCTCTTTTCGGTCGGATGGAAGATGCGCACGATCGGCTTCTGGCGCGGCCGCTCCGCGGCGAACTCCCAGATGCTCTTGGCCCCGGCGACCAGCTCGTCGAGCGACAGGGCCCCGAGATCGCCGGCCGACACCCCGGCATAGAGCTGGCGCGTGAAGGCGGCGGCCTTGGGCACCGCCGTCGCGATGCGCTCGATCAAGCCGCGCTCCGCAAGCTGTTCCATGGCAAACCCCGGCTCTCGCTGGTCCGCGCCGCCATCGTAGCGCAGGTGGGTTACCGCTATAAGGAGGTCGATCGCGCGGCAGGGGGCGTCGCCCCCGCGAGCGTCCTAAACTCCTGGCGTGGCGCTCGCACCCGCCGCGCTCAACACGGTTTGACGCTGGCGGGGCTTGCGCCCCTGCCGCGCCGTTCCAACAAGAGGTCCCGATGGACGAAGCCGCCGCCCGCGCCGCGTTCGACGACGCGCTCAAGACCTACCGCCAGGATTTCGGCACCTTCTTCCTGGCGCGCCTGTTCGGCCTCACGTTCGCCTACGAGGACGACACCTGCATCGTGACCGGCACGGTCAAGGACTTCATGTTCAATCCGCAAGGTTGGCTGCACGGCGGCGTCATCGGCTTCGTGCTCGATGTCTCGATGGGCCATCTGCTGCAGCAGACTTCGGGCGCCGGCACGACGCTCGAGATGAAGATGCAGTTCCTCAGACCGGCCAAGGTCGGCAACATCCGGGCGGTCGGCCGGTTTCTCAAGCGCGGCCGCAGCATCAACTACCTGGAATCGCGCCTGACCCAGGACGGCGCCGACATCGCCGCCGCGACCTCGACCTGGATGCTGCTGGGCAAGGGCTGAGAGTCACAAATCCTGTTTTGCGGCAACGAATAGTGCTGCTCGTCGAAATACAGGGACCGCGCAGCATAGCGTTACCGTCGCGCCCGTGTCCGGCTCTTGAGCCCGGATCGCGCCGCCGTCATGCTGCCGCCGGGCGCGGCAGGCGCGGAAGCCCCGTGCGCGCCAACCAAAGAAGCGCGGCGGGTGAGCGGTCGTGGACGTCAAGAAGCGCGAGAGTCAGGCCGAGCAGGAAGGGCGGGTCACCAGCAGCTTGGCCGGGTTGGCATTCGTGCTCGTGCTCGTGATCGTCGGCCTGCTCCTGGTGCGCGTCCTCAAGAAGCAGTCCGAGCTCGAGGACTGCCTGATGTCGGGGCGCACCAACTGCGCGCCGATCGAGACCACGCGCTGAGGCCCAGGCACCGCTGCCATAGACGCGAGCGCCTTTAAAACGCAGTGCGGCGCCGACGGAGACCGCCGGCGCCGCGATGATGTTCGATGGCGTCCGGGATTAGCGGATCGTGAAGCTCAACGCCGCCCCCGGAGCATAGTAGCCGGGCGCATAATAGCCGTAGGTCGGGGCGTAGTAGCGCGGCGCGTAGTAGGGATGGCCCCAATAGCCGTGATGCTCCCGCCACTCGTGGGCGCGCCACGCCTCATGGCCGCGCCAGCCGTGATCCCGGTCATGGGCCTGGGCCGCCAGCGGAGCACCCGCGACCACCGCCAGAGCCGCCACCAGCGCGCCGGCGCGCAGCGCCGTGCGCCAGCGAGAAGTCGAAGTGTTACGCACGAGACCGGTCATCCTACCCTCCTTGGGGAGGCCTTGCGGACCGACCAGCCGGCCGCAATCCTCATGTCCCCATATACGCCGGAGCGGGGGCGAAAACGCATGAAACCGGGATTAATTCGGTGTCATGCTGGGTCCAGGCCGGGTACCGCAGCGAAGGGCGAAAGCGCATGACCTTTGAGGGAAAATCCGTGCTCGTCACCGGCGCCCAGCAGGGCATCGGCCGGGCCATCGCGGTGGCCTTCGCGGAGGCCGGTGCCGCGGTCGCAGTGAACTATCTCGACGACCAGAAAGCGGCCGAAGGCGTCGCCGACGTGGTGCGCCAGCATGGCCGCCGGGCGGTCGTGCTGCAGGCCGACGTCGGCGTGGTGGCCCAGGCGACCGGTTTGGTCG
>JACQAI010000657.1 GCA_016195115.1 Pseudomonadota bacterium | reverse complement strand
GGTCGAGGATTTCGGCAACCGCGTGGTCGCGAGCGACCTCGCCAATCCCGACTTCCTCAAGCTCGCCGATGCCTTCGGCATTCTCGGCCTGCGCGCGACAACGCCCGAACAGCTGCGCGCGGCGCTGCGCCAGGCGCTGGCGGCGAACCAGCCGGCGCTGATCGAGGTCCCGGCCGGTCCGATGCCGAACCCGTGGAAGACCTTGCGCTCCCCGCGCGTGCGCCCGGTTCCCGCGCCCACGCCGTAGCGTCCGCTCGGCGATCTCGCCGGCTGCAGGCCGGTACGCGACCATCCCAAAAGCCGTCACTCTCGGGCCAAGCGGCAGGCCCGAGATGACGGCTTTTTTGTTTCCGGGGCGGTCTGTCCCCGCGCCGTGACATTCCGGTGAGCGGCGTCACGGCGATGTTGCAGGTGCCTTGGGGTGCGCGCGCCATATGGAAGGTGCGTCCGGGTGGCTCGGGCGTATTTGCCGGCAATTTGATCGAGCGTCCACGCATTCCAACGAGGGAGGCATTCGATGCGGACCGTCATCGTCGAGGACGAGGAGCTCGTCGCCACGCACCTCAAGCGTTCGATCGAGGAGCTCGGTCACCCTGTCGTCGGCGTCGCCGCGTCGTTCGCCGCCGCGGTCGACATGCTGATGCGCGAGCCTGCCGCGGAGCTCGCTTTCATCGATCTGGTGTTGCACGACGACGTCGGCGATCCGAGCGGCATGGTCCTGGTCGATCTGGCCACGCGCCGCGCGATCCCGGCGGTGGTCACCACGGGGTTGTCGCCGATCCCTGACCGACTCAACGGCGTGGCGCTGCTCACCAAGCCGTTCTCGGTCGAGCAGGTCGCCACCATCCTGGCCTCGATCCGGCACCGCCGCCCGGGGCTGCCCGAGCGTGAACGCCGGCTGCGCGACATGCTGAACCAGATACGGGCTTAGGGCTTGCGCGCGCTGATCAGGATGGCCGTCGTCGGCACGAGATAGCCGCCGTCGTCGCGCGGGCACGCGCGCACTGCGGCGGCGACCGCGGTGCGGATCGCGGCCTCGGCCGCCGGCGGCTGCGAACGGATCAGCGCGGCGGTCCGCACGGTGCCGGCGAGGAAGCCGGCGATCAGATCGTCGGCCGCTGCCAGGCGCCACACGCCCGACACCTGGCGCACGCTGTCGTGGTCTGGCGTCCACCCGGCGGCGCGCAGCAGCGCGGCGCAATCCTCGACGCGGTTGAGCCGGCCGTGCGGGGCGATCGGTGGATCGACCGCCAGGCAGCCGTGCGCGGCGATCGCTTCGTGGACGAACCGCCATGCCGGGTTGGCGTCCGGCGCGGCCCACACCGTGGCGGCGAGCCGGCCACCCGGGCGCAGCACCCGGCGCATCTCGGCCAGCGCGCGCAGCGGGAAGGGGAAATGATGCAGCCCGAAATTGCTCACCACCGCGTCGACCGCTTCGTCGGGTAGCGGCAGTGCCTCGGCATCGCCCTCCTGGAAGGTCGCGGTGGGCACGCGTCGGCGCGCTTCGGCCAGCATCGCGGGCGAGAAATCGACCCCGATGACGATGCAGCCAGGCTGCGCTGCCGCGGCGCTCACCGGTCCCGGCCCACAGGCGACGTCGAGCAGTCGCGCGCCGGCGCTGCAGCCGACCGCGTCTAGTAGCGGCGCGACATAGCCAGCGGTCGCGTGCGCGAACGACCCGCTGTAGCGTGTCGCGGCGTCCTGCCAACCGGCATGCTCGAACGTGCGATAGGGGTGCGGCTCGACCGAGGCGGCGTGCGGTGTCACAGTGGCCCTCCGGGTACCCTCGGGTCCGATGGTAGTCGATAAGAGGAAGGCGGGCGAGGCGGGTGCGATGCGCTGGGTGATCCTGCCGTTTGTTGGCGTGATCGGGGTCGGGCTGCTCGGGGCCGGCGGGGCGCGCGCTCAGGCGCCGCTCGATCCGTTCCAGGTCCAGGGCTGGAGCGGCGGCGCCTATCTCGACGCGGGCCGGGGCACGTTCAGCCACTGCGCGGTGACGACATCCTACAGCGGTGTCGCGCTCGGCTTCGTGCTGACGCCCAACTTCGACTTCCGCATCGAGATCGCCGCCGACGATTGGCAGCTCAAACCCGGCGGCGAGTACGTCGCGACCTTGATCATCGACTATCGCGAGCCGCTCCAGATCATCGCCTCGGCGCGCTCCGAAAAAATGATCCTGGTCGAGTTCGGCCCCGACGAGGACTTCATGCGCGAGCTCCGCGAAGGTTTGTTCCTGCGCGTGCTCGCCGAGCATATCGGCATCTCGTTCAGCCTCAGCGGCTCGTCGCAGGCGCTCCTCAAGCTGCGCAGCTGCGTCTCGGAGCGTCGGCGCGGCGCGTCGGCGCCGCGTTGAGCAACCTGGAGGACCGGACAATGAGCATCGTCGGGCTACAGCGGGTCACCTACGGCGTTGCGGATCTCGAGGCCGGCGCGCGGTTCTGGCGCGACTTCGGGCTCACGCCGCATCCCGGCGGCGGCGGCGCACGCGTGTTCACGACCGCCGAGGGCGCCGAGGTCGTGCTGCGCCCGCTCGACGATCCCGGCCTGCCGCCGGCGCCGGTCGCCGGCCCGACCGTGCGGGAGGTCGTCTGGGCGGTCGGCGATGACGCCGCGTTGCGCCAGATCGCCGAGCGTCTGCCGGCGGCGTGCCGGCGCGAGGGCGACAGCACGAGCGTGCGCGCGACCGATCCCGCCGGCCACGCGATCGCGTTCGAACGCACGCGCCTGACGTCGGCGCCGGTCAGCCCGACGCCGTTCAACAGCCCCGGCCATGCGCAGCGCATCGACCAGCAGGCGCCGCTCTACAAGCAGGCCGCGCCCATCCACATGGCGCACGTCGTGTTCGCGGTGATCGATCTCGACGCGACCGCGCGCTTCTATCGCGAGCTGCTGGGCTTCCGCCTCTCCGACAGCTATCCCGGCCGCGGCATGTTCCTGCGCGCGCCTGGCGCGTCGGACCATCACAACCTGTTCCTGCTGTGCCGCGACGGCGCGGTCGGCTTCCACCACGTCGCGTTCGACGTGCGCGACATCCATGAGGTGTTCGGCGGCGGGCTGCACATGACCGGGCAGGGCTGGGCGACCCATCTCGGGCCGGGCCGCCACCCGATCTCATCGGCCTATTTCTGGTACTTCAAGAACCCATGCGGCGGCGCCGCCGAGTATGACTTCGACACCGACATCATCACCGACGCCTGGCAGCCGCGCGAGTTCGAGCCGACCCCCGACGCCTTCGCCGAATGGGCGTTCCCCAGCGGCACGCGTCGCTACGACGGCATTCAGACCGCGCGGACGTGAGGCCTCAGCCCTTCCAGCCCATGCGCTCGAGCTGCAGGCGGGCGAGGAACGGCACCAGCGGGTGCACGCCGAGGCCGAGCAACGCGCGCTGGTCGAGCGTGGCGAGCGCCGACTGCTCGGGCGCGCTGACGCCGGCGCCGGCGGCGTAGCCGGTCGGATCGGCGAGGAAGCGGCCGCGCGCGGCGTCGTCATTGGCGAGCGCGTGCAGCGCCGCGGTCAGCGCGACGCGCTCCGGGGCGATCGCTGGATAGTGGGCCCGGGAAACGACGTCGGCGGCGGGACCGAACCAGGCGAGCGTGGCGTAAGTGTGGTGCCAGCTCGGCTCGAACAGCGCGGTGTCGGGCGCGCGCTCGCCGAGCATGCCGGCGGCGATCGCCCACGAGCGCAGCTCGACGTTGCCGCGCCGGTCGAGCTCGGCGGCGCTGTAAGCGAGCAGCGCGCGCAGGTTGCCGGTCTTCAAGGTCTCGAACAGCGCGCGGTCCCAGTCGACCTCGGGATGCGAGTATTGCTCGGTGCCGGGAAAATGCGACATGCCGCCGCTCGCCACCACGACGGCGCGCACGCTGGGCGCGCCCAGGCCGCGCGCCAGCGCCTGGCCGAACCCGTAGCAGCGCTCGATCGGCGGCTGCGGCGGCACGTAGGAATTGACGTAGACCGGCAGCACCGGCTGGGTCACGCCGAGAAACGTCAGCGGGATGCCGAACGCGTAGTCGATCTCGGCGGTGCTCGAGAACGCCGGGTCGAAGCCCTCGTGCTGCAGATGTTCGATCAGCGCCAGCGCCAGCGCGCCCGGTACGCGGTGCTCGAAGCTGCGTCCGGCGAACCCGCCGCGCACGCGGTCGCCCATGTGGAGCGTGAAGGGCGCGGTGCAATGGAGCAGGAACTGGTTGGCGTGATCGTTGGCGATCACGATCCAGACGTCGGGTGCGAGCGCGGCCAGGCGTTGGCCGATCTCGCCGGCCTTGAGGCGTACGCGCTCGACGGTCGCCTTGTCCTCGGTGTCCGGCAGGGTGAAGAACTGCGGCGCGTGCGGCATCATCACGCCGCCGAGGATGCTCGGCATGGCGGGCGCGGCCGCGCTCAGGCCAGCGCGCGCGCTGCCGCGACGCCGCCCGGCACGAAGCGGTCGAGCACGCGGCCCGGGCCCTTGGCGTGGCGCGCGTAGCCTTTGGCGTCGAACACCTTGACGCCGTTGACGAACACGCCGTGCACGCCCTTGGGGTCGCGGATCGTGCGCCGGCCGTCGCCGGGCAGGTCCTGGATGCGGCGCGCCGCCGAGATGACGACGGTGGCGGGATCGAACAGCAGCAGGTCGGCGAATGCGCCGACCGCGACGCGGCCGCGGTCCGGGATGCCGTAGAGATCGGCCTGCCGGCTGGTCAGGCGCTGCACGCCCTCGACCAGGTCGAAGTCGCCGCGCTCGCGCACCCAGTGGCCGAGGAAGGTCAGCCCGAACCCGGCATCGCACATGTAGATCAGGTGCGCGCCGGCGTCCGACAGCGCGATCACGCCGGCCGGATGCCGCAGCAGCGGCGCCAGACCGTCCTCGACGACGTTGAGGAACTTGCCGAGGAACGCGGTCTGCAGGTCCTCCTCGAGGCTGAGGTCGAGCATCATGTCGAGCGGGTCGCGGCCCTGCTCGCGCGCGATCTCGTCGACCATGCGGTTGACCAGCGGCGCATTCTTGTCGAGCGCGGTCGCCGCAACCATGACGCGATCCCAGTTGCCCTGGAAGATCAGGCCGGGGAGCGGCTGGCTGATGTTGTCGCGGAAGCGCGCCCGAAAGCTCGGATCGCGGAACACCGGCTTCAGCTGCTCCGGGGTGTAGGCCTTGATCGGGCCGAACGCCTCGTGGCTGTAGAACGGATAGGCGTTCGCCATCGTGAAGTCGAACGACAGCGGCTGGCAGGGGATCTGGACGTAGACGCCATGGCCGCGCTTGTGCGCGGCGCTGCATTGCTCGAACAGGTTGATGGCGCGCTCCGGCGCCTGCTCGTTGTACATGCCGACCGAGGTCGACAGGAACACGGGGCGGCGGTTGCGCGCCGCCAGCCGCTCCAGCTCCTCGACCGAGCGGTTGCCCGAGGCGAGCTGGATGACGCCGGTGTCGCCCGGCCCCATCGCGCCGGCCAGCGCGTCGAGCTCGCTGAAGTCGCTGATGGTCGACGGCATCGGTACGCCGCCGTGGCCCGAATGGTTGGGCGAATAGGACGAGCCGAGGCCGATCGCGCCGTGCTTCATCGCGTCGGCGACCACGGCTTTCATGCGCGCGAGCTCCTCGGGCGTGGCCTGGCGCCGGGACGACGCTTCCTCGCCCATCACCGCGGTGCGCGTTACCGAGTGGCCGACCAGCACGGCGACATTGGGATAGACGCCGCGCCGGCGGATCGCGTTCATGTAGTCGGCGAACGACTCGAACTCCCACTTGATGCCGGCGCGCAGTGCGTCGAGATCCATGCCCTCGACGACCGACAGGTTGCGCATGATCAGGTCGCGCACCGGCGGCGGGCTGGGCACGATGCCGAAGCCGCAATTGCCCATCACGGTGGTCGTGACGCCGAGCGACGGCGACGGCGACATGGTCGGATCCCAGGTCGCCTGCGCGTCGTAGTGGGTGTGCAGGTCGACGATGCCCGGTGACAAGGTCAGGCCGCCAGCGTCGACCGTCTCGGTCGCGTCGCGGCCGACCTCGCCGATCGCGGCGATGCGGCCGTCCTTGACCGCGACGTCGGCGCGCCGCGGGGCGTTGCCCAGGCCGTCGATCATGGTCGCGCCGCGGATCACCAGGTCGTGCATCGTCGTCTCCTCAAGCGGAACGCCTCATTCTGCTGCCGGCCGCAGTCCCATGGCTAGCCCTGGCAGGTAGTATCTGTTCCAGTTTACCGCGCACGCCGGCTGCGGTAGCGATGGAGCGGTTTGTCGGAGTCGAGCCTCCGACCGGCTCGAAATCCGACGGAGCGGCGCGTGCCAATCACCTGGCTGTGGATCCCGATCACCCTGGCCGCGGCTGCGGCGCAGACTGCGCGCAACGCCACCCAGCGTCATTTGACCCGCGACCTCGGCACGCTCGGGGCGACCCTGGTGCGCTTCCTCTACGGCCTGCCGTTCGCGGTCGTGTATCTCGGCGGCGTCCTCGGGGTGACCGGGGCCGCGGTGCCGCCGATGAACCTGGGGTTCGTGTTCTGGGCGCTGGTCGGCGGCAGCTCGCAGATCATCGCGACCGCGCTGCTGCTGCGCGTGTTGGCGCTGCGCAATTTCGCGATCGGCGTCGCCTACTCCAAGACCGAGGTGATCCAGGTCGCGATCTTCGGCTTCGTCATCCTGGCTGAAACGATCGGATTGGTGGTCGGCATCTCGATCGTGCTCGCGGCGGCCGGCGTGATGCTGCTGGCGACGCCGGGCCAGACCGGCCTGGTCAAGGGGCTGACCTCCAAGGCGGCGCTGCTCGGCATCGCGTCGGGCGGCGTGTTCGCGATCTCGGCGATCGGCTATCGCGCCGCCGCGCTGGCGCTGGCACCCGATGCGCCGATCATCGCGGCGGCGTGCACGTTGGTGTTCGCGCAGTTCACCCAGACCCTGATGCTGGGCGGCTATCTGTTGGCGCGCGAGCCCAAGGTCGTCGCCGCGGTGGCGCGCGCCTGGCGCGTCTCGCTACTCGCCGGCTTCATGGGCGCGCTCGGCTCGGGCTGTTGGGTCACCGCGATGGCGCTCGAGCCGGTCGCCCACGTGCGCACGCTCGGCCTGGTCGAGCTCC
>JACQAI010000668.1 GCA_016195115.1 Pseudomonadota bacterium | reverse complement strand
GGGAATCAACAGCATGGCGTCCTCAATGGGCCACGGCGGCGGCGCCGTGCTCGTCGATGAGCGCGCCCGAGGTGAAGCGTTCGAAGGCGAAGGGCGCGGCCAAGGGGTGCGGGCGGCACTCCTCGGCTCGGTTTGCATCTCGGGGCGCGGTCGCTATAGTCCGCCCGCCCCGACCGGGCGACACGAGACAAGACGGACCAGAGGAGACGCGCGGCCCCATGTTGATTGCACCGGCCTACGCCCAGGCCGCCGGCGGGGGCGGCGGCTTCGACCTGATGACGTTCGCGCCGCTGGTCGCGATCTTCGTCGTGTTCTACTTCATGCTGATCCGGCCGCAGCAGAAAAAAGCAAAGCAGCACAAGGAGTTGCTCAGCCAGATGCGGCGCGGCGACCGGATCGTGACGGGCGGCGGCATCATCGGCACGATCACCAAGGTGGTGAACGACTCCGAGGTTCAGGTCGAGATCGCCGAGGGTGTGCGCGTGCGCGTCCTGCGCGCGACGGTCACGGACATCGTGGCCAAGACCGAGCCGCGCGGCGGCGACGACGCCGAGCCAGCCGACAAGCCCAAGAAGACCGGCACCAAGGACGACTAGCGGACGGCGCGCCGGCGCGGACATGCAGGTAACTCCCGTCACGCCCGGCAACCGGCAGTTCATCGAGGGCTACGGCGCGGGACGGTTTCGCATCGCCGGCGTCGACCATCACGGTGCGGTCTTGGTGCTGCGCACGCGCACCGTCGCGTGGCCGATCACCACGCTCGCCGAGGTCGGCGCCGACAACTTGGCCCCGGTGACCGAAGCCGGCGACATCTCGGTCTTGCTGCTCGGCTGCGGCGCGCGGATGGCGCTGGTCCCGACGGCGCTGCGCGAGCGCTTGCGGGCTGCCGGCATCGTCATCGAAGCGATGGACACCGGCAGCGCGTGCCGCACCTACAACGTGCTGCTCGCCGAGGACCGCCTGGTCGCCGCGGCACTGCTGCCGATCCCTTAGCCGCCGCTACGCCGCGCGCGCGAACCGGCGGCGCAAAAAAGAACGGAGGCACGAGGCCTCCGTTCTGCGGCGGGGGCCGCGACAAACGGCCCCCGGATCTCCGCTCCGCTCAGAAGATGTTCTGCGCCGACACCATGAAGTAGAGCATCGGGACCGACAGCATGGTGTTGAAGCGCGAGGTCACGCCGGCCATGCGGGCGGCCTTGGGCCGCTGGTCGGCGGGGACCTCGACCAGGCCCATGACCTTCTGCTGGTTCGGCCAGATGATGAACCAGACGTTGAAGGCCATGATCAGGCCCAGCCACATGCCGATGCCGATGGCGCGGTCCTTCGGCACGTCGGCGAGGAAACCGAGCGCCAGTGCGTTGCCAATGTAGTTGTTGAGCCAGGCCAGGATCAGGCCGGTGACCACGGTCGACAGCGCCGCCCAGCGGAACCAGAACAGCGCGTCCGGCAGGATGTGCTTGATGATCGTCGGCCGTTGATCGGCCGGGACTTTGGGCATGTTCACGGCTTGGACGAAGTTGAAGTACCAGAGCAGGCCGATCCACATGACGGCGCTGAGGACGTGCAGCCAGCGGAAGAAGAACGCCCACCAGTTGGCATCGATGTGCAATGCATTGGCGAGCAGGGCCAGAATGACGGCGATGACGACGCCGGCGAGAATGGTCTGGCCCAGGCTGTCCAAGGGATTCTTCATAGGACGACCCCCACTTTTGATTTTATTCCGCTGCATTATAGGGGGTCGTGCCGGGATCGGCGCAAGAAGGCGCGGTGCGCAGGGCGGGACGTCAGCCGGCGACGAGCCCCTCGAGCGCCGCGCGATGCGCGTGATGCATGCATAACACCTTGCGCAGCACGGCGTGGAGCGCATCCGACCGGATGCGCGGCAGCGTTGCCTTGAGCGCTGCGGCGATGTCGGCCTCCAACGTCATGAAGTCGACCAACGTCGGCGACGAATCGGCGAATCGGCGCCCTCCGGACGAGCCTGCCGGGCCGCCCGATCGGGCGAGGTCTGCGTCCACCATCGCGATCGCGGCGTTGAGATCGGCGACGATCGACGCAACCAGCGCGTCGGGGATCGGACCGCGCGCGCCGCGGCGGCGCCACGCCTCGACGAGCGCCTGCTCGCGCCCGCGCAGCGCCTCGAGAAAGTGGCCGAGCTCGGCCTCGGTGAGGAACCCGGCATAGGCCGGATCGACCTCGTCGAGGAAGCAGGCCGGTGATCCACCGGGTTCGTCGTCGTCCGCCATCTTGTGAGACATAGGCTGCCTGCCGCGGTCGGGCAATGTGCGACAGCGCCGCCGCGCACCCGCCGCCGTCGGTCATGATCATCCCGTAGCGGTTGTCGGAGTGGTGTAGAATTGATGGCTCTCAGGGCGAGGTGGCCGGTGCCTGAGACGTTCGACAGGACGGCCGGAACCGCGTGATGCCGCAACCCGCACTGTCCTATTGCGCCGAGCAGGTGCGGCGCTACGACCGGGGCCGGTTTCTGACCGCGCTGTTCGCGCCGGCGGCGCGGCGCGACGACCTGTTCACGCTTTACGCCTTCAATCTCGAGATCGCCAAAGTACGCGAGACGGTCACCGAGCCGATGCTCGGCCGCATCCGCCTGCAATGGTGGCGCGAGACCATCGAGGGTTTCGGGCGCGGCGAGGTGCGCGCGCATGCGGTCGCCGATCCGCTCGCCGCGACGATGTCGCGGCGCGGCCTGCCGAGCGAGCGACTGGCCCGCCTGATCGCCGGTCGCGAGCAGGACGTCGAGGCCGATCCGCCCGCCGATCTGGCGGCGCTCGAGGATTACGCCGCGCAGACCTCGGCGACCCTGGTCGAGTTGGCGCTCGACGTCCTCGACGGCGGCCATCCGGCGGCGCGTACCGCGGCGCGCCACGTCGGGATCGCCTACGGTTTGGCCGGACTGCTGATCGCGGTGCCGTTCCGCGCCGCGCACGGCCGCGTCGATCTGCCCCAGGATCTGCTCGACGAGGCCGGCCTGCATCCGGGCGCGGTCAAGGAGGCGCGCGGTGATCCGCGCCTGGCCAAGATCCTGCGCGTGCTGGCGCTGCGCGCGGCGCATCATCTGACCGAAGCGCGGCGGCATCGACGTCAGGTGCCGCGCCAAGCGGTGCCGGCGCTGCTGCCCGCGGTGATCGCCGAGCGCGAGCTCGCCCGGCTCGCCGCCGCCGACTACGACCCCTTCAAGCCGGCCCTCGGGCGGCCCGACGGCGGCCTGTCGTTGCGTCTCGCCTGGGCGGCGTGGCGCGGCCGCTACTAGGGAAGATTCCGGCTCAGTAGGCCCACTTGAGCAGCTGCCAGTGATTGTCGCGGATCTCGACCATCTTCAGCGACTCCATGGTGAGGCCGACATGATCGGTTGGCGACATGTTGAACGTGCCGCTCAGGCCGACAAAGTCTCGAGTGCTCTCGATCGCGTCGCGCAGCTTGTCGGCGTCGGTCGTCCTGGCGCGCATGATCGCATCCACGGCGATCATCAGCGCATCGTAGGCATGGCCGCCGAAGGTCGAGACGGCCTCCTCGTAGGCGTTCAAGTATGCCGCGCGATAGGCGAGTGCGATCGGCTTCTGGGGATCCTCGCTGCCGAGCTGGTCGGCAACGACGACGGCGGTGACCGGTAGGCGCACACCGTTGGCCGCGCCGCTGGCAATGTCGATGAAGCGATGCGAGCCGACCCCGTGGGTGAAATACAGCGGAATGTCCTGCATGCCGAGCGCGGCATAGTTCGCCAGCATGGTATTGGCCGGCGCGCCGAAGCCGCACGCGACGATCGCTTGCACACCTGGTGTGTGTTGGATCCGGACGAGCTGCGGGATGGCATGCGTCATGATCGGCGCGAAGCCGCCATATCGCTCGTCGACCACGATCGTGACCGCGTGCTCGCGTGCAAGGCTTTGCAGCGAACCGCGGCAGCTCTCATCGAACAGGCTCGAGCCGCCGATCATGGCGATGCGATGCATGCCGCGCTTCTGCAGCTCGTTCAAAACCCTGTGAATCGCCATGGTGTCCGAGTGCGGCGTCGCGAAGACCCACTTTTGCATCGGCTGAAAGATTGCGAACCCGGCGGCCAACGAGATCATCGGCGTCTTTGCCGCGTCGGCCAGCTTCGCGGCCGCGACCGTCTCGGTGGTCGTGCTGCCGCCGATCAGGAGATGGACCTTGTCGATCTCGACCAGGTGCTTGACCAGAGTTACGGCTTGATCCGTGTTGCCGGCGGTGTCGTGCAGAATCAGCCGGATCGGTCGCCCGAGAACACCACCCCCGCGGTTGATCTGATCGACATAGAGTTTCAGGGTCTTGGCCTCGGGATCGCCGAGCATCGCGGCGGGACCCGTCACGTCGAGAAACGCGCCGATCTTGATGGCCTCGGGAGCGGTCGCGCCACCGAGCATCAATGCCGCGCACAAGCCGGCTGCCGCGTTGAGCAGGTGCCTCATGACGATCATGGCCGATCTCCCTGATCCGTCGCCGCGCACGGTATGCGCGGAAGGACGGTCGCCGTGGCTATCAGGAGCATTAGCTGATGAATCGATCGATCGGTTTGACTTGGATCAACCCCGGGTTAGGCGCCGGCGGCAAACCACCTCAGGCGTCTAGCTCGATCCCGAAGGTCGCGGCGAACCCCCGCCGGCCGATCGGCGCGACGCGCACCGCGCGGGTGTCGCGCACCGGCGCGATCCAGCCGAGCGCGAAGCAGCGGTTGGCGAGCGCCGAGCCGACGGTGCCGGCAAGGTGCGGCCGGCGCTCGCTCCAGTCGAGGCAGGGGCGGCAGAAGGCGCGGCGGCCGCGGTTGAGCATGTGGACGTCGATGCCGAAGCCGCGCAAGAAGTCTTCGCCCGCCGGCGTGACGACGCCGCCGTCGTCGCTCAGCACGACGTGCTCGCGCGTCGTCAGCGCGTCGGCCAAGGCGACGCCGAGGCGGCCGGCCAGGTGGTCGTAGCAGGTGCGTGCGGTACGCAACGCCTCGTCGCCGCGCCAGCGCGGCCGGTAGCGCGGCGGTCCGTCGGCCGCCACCGCCATGATGCCCTCGAGCATGCGCCCGATCAGCGGCGAGGCGAGGCGGTAGTAGGCGTGCCGGCCCTGCTTGGCGAGCACCAGCAGCCGGGCTTGGGTGAGTTTGGCAAGATGGCCGCTGGTGGTCTGCGGCGACACGCCGGCAGCGTAGGCGAGCTCGGTCGCCGTCAGTGCTCGACCGTCAAGCAGCGCGATCAGGACATTGGTGCGCGCCGGGTTGCCGACCAGCGCGGCGACTTCGGCGATCGAGGGTTCGGTACCTGCCATGACGCGAACCATAGGCGCCCGGCGCGCCGCTGTCAGCGCTCGACACTTCGGGATCGGCCGAAGCGTTTCGGGCGGACAAACGCCGACGAACGCCCCAGATTGCCGGCACGCCAACCCGGGGAGACCGCCATGGCGATCACCGTGTTCATCCGCTACCAGCTCGATCCCTTCAAGCGCGACGCGTTCGAGGCCTACGCGCGGTGCTGGCGCACCATCATCCCGAAATGCGGCGGCGATCTGATCGGTTACTGGCTGCCGCACGAGGGCACCAACAACATCGCCTACGCGCTGATCTCGTTCGACAGCCTGGCAGCCTACGAGGCCTATCGCGCGCGGCTCAAGGTCGATCCCGAGGGCGCGGCGAATTTCCGCTCGGCCGTCGAGGGTCGCTTCATCCTGGCCGAGGAGCGCACGTTCCTCACCCCCGTCGCGTGACGCTTCGGCCGATCACGAAGCGTCCGCCGGCGACGCCGCCATGCCCGATGGCGTTGACTGACACGCCGACGCACACCACCGCCAACCAAGGAGACGATGATGACGACGATTGCCAAACATGCCGCGCCCGCCGAAGGCCGCCTCGCCGTGACCGTGACGTGGGAAGCCAAGGAGGGCGAGGCCGACGCGGTCGCCGAGATCCTGCGCCGCATGGCCAGCGCGGTGCGCGCCGAGCCCGGCACCTTGATGTTCTGGCCGCACCGCTCGGCATCGAACGATCGGCTGTTCTTCCTCTACGAGCTCTATAAGGACGAGGCGGCCTTCGCGGCGCACCAGGAGACCGAGCATTTCAAGTCCCTGATCCTCGGCCAGGCGCTGGCCAAGCTGGCGCGCCGCGAACGCGTGCAGTTCGTCCCGATGCCGGCCTGATCCCGAGGACGGGCTAGTTGGTCGCGGGTCCGGGTTTCTTCGCCAGCGCCTTGACGAGCCGATAGAGGAAGGTGCGGCTGTCGTAGACCGCTTGGACCCCGACTTGCTCGTTGAGGCCGTGGACGCCGTTCTTGCCTGGATCGCTGAACAGGCCGGACACGCCGTAGGCCGGGATGCCGGCGTTGCGCAGCCAGCGGCTGTCGGTGTAACCCCCCGACATGGTCGGGATCACGGGCACGCCGGGCCACATCTCGGCGGTCAGGCGCTCGACCGTCGACATGACCTCGGGGTCGAGCGCCGCCGGCGGGCTCGACACCGCCGCGCCGATCGGGATCACGGCGATCTTCGGATCATCGATCGCCGCGACCAGCGCGCGCTCGATGTCGGCGACCGCCTCGTTGGGCAAGATGCGGCAGTTGACCGTGGCGCGCGCGGTCTGCGGCAGGGCGTTCTCGGCGTGCCCGGCCTCGAGCTGGGTCGCGACGCAGGTCGTGCGGATCTGGGCGTTGTAGGTCGGCCGCAACGTCAGGGGCGCCAGCGCCGCGGCGTCGCGGTTTCCCGACAGCAGCGCCTTGATCGCGGTCGCAACCTCAGCATCTTCGAGCGCGGCGACGCGCTCGAAGAACGCCTGGGTCACCGGGTTGAGCCGGACCGGAAACGCGAACGCCGCCAGGCGCCGCAAGCCGTCGGACAGGCGGTAGATCGGGTTCTCGGCGCGCGGCGCCGCGCTGTGGCCGCCGGGATCTTTCACCTCGAGGCGATAGCTCTGGTAGACCTTCTCGGCCAGTTGGATCGAGTTGCGCGCCGGTTTGCCGTCCTTGAGCGCGCCGCCGCCGCCCTCGTTGATCGCCAGCTCGGCGGCGAGCAGGTCGCGGTGGTGCTGCAGCAGCCACCTGGCGCCGTCGTGCGGCGAGTCGGACAGCTCCTCGTCGGCGGTCAGCGCTAGAACGATGTCGCGGTCCGGCTTGAAGCCCTCGGACGCGTATTGAATCAGGATCGAGACGAAGCTCGCCGCCATCGCCTTGTCGTCGAGCGTGCCGCGGCCGCGAAAATAGCCATCGACCTCCTGCAGCACGAAGGGATCGAACGCCCAGTCCTCGCGCTTGGCCTCGACGACGTCGATGTGCGCGATCAGGAGCAGGGGCTTGCGCGCGCCGGTGCCGCGCAGCCGCGCTACCAGGTTGCCCTTGCGCGGCCCCGACGACAGCACGTGGACGTCGTCGGCCGGAAATCCCGCCGTGCGCAGCCGCGCGGCCATCGCCTCGGCGGCCTTGACGGTGTCGCCCGTCGAGTCGGTGGTGTTGATCTCGACCAGCTCCTTGTAGATCTCGCGAAACAGCCGCAGCTCGGGCGACGGCGGCTCGGCGGCGTGTGCCGCGGCGAGCGAACCGGCGAGCAGCGCGACGGCGGCACCCGCCGCGAGGCGGTGAACCGGCTTCATGGCGGTGATCCCCTTCCAGATCATGAACACCCGAGAAGCAAATTCCGCGCCTCAGCGGCCGAGCTCACAGGAAATCGCGCAAGAGGTCCATGAAGTGGTCGAGCCGGTCGTGGTGGACCCAGTGGCCGGCGCGCTCGACCAGCGCGACCTCGGCGGTTTTGAAATGCTTGGCGCGGCCGTCCGCGGCGGGGTTGGAGGCCCAGCTCTCCTTGCCGTAGACCAGCAGGGTCGGGCAGCTGATGTTGCCCCACAGCGCCTCGATCTCGCTCTGCGGCAGATCCAGCGGCGGGCGGGCGCGCACGCGATTGTCGAACTTCCAGCTGTAGGTGCCGTCCTCGTTCTGGTTGACGCCGTGCTGGGTCAGGTGGCGCGCCTGCTCGGGCGACAGGTGCTTGTTCTCCTCCTGCATGCGCTTGAAGGCCTCTTCGATCGAGGCGTAGCGGCGGGCTTGCCGGCCCGCGAGGCCGCGCTGGGCCTCGACCCAGGCACGCAGCCGCTCGGTGACCGGTTTTTTCGCCTGCTCGGCCAGGATCGACGGCGATTGGCCCAAGCCTTCGATCGCGACCAGCTTGCGCACGGTCTCGGGAAACGTCCCGGTGTAGCGCAGCGCGATGTTGCCGCCGAGCGAATGCGCCACGACGGTGACCGGCGCCAGCTCCTGCTGATGGACCAGCTGTGCCACGTCGTAGATGTAGTTCACCATCGTGTAGTCGCCGTCGAGCGTCCACTGGCTGTCGCCGTGGCCGCGCAGGTCGGGGGCGATGATGTGCCAATCGTGGCGCAGCCGCGCCGCGACCCAGTCCCAGTTGCGGCAATGGTCGCGCCCGCCATGGACCAGCAGCAGCGGCGGCGCCGTCGGGTTGCCCCAGTCGACATAGTGCAGCCGGAGGCGCTGCGAGAAATAGACCCGCGAGGTTGGGCCGGCGGTTTGATCGCTCGAGGTTGCCATCGACGGGACTATTCCGCGTTTCGAGGGATCGGCGGCACGCCATTGGCCATGACGGCGCCGGTCGGCCGCACAATTCTATCGCCGAGCTTGGCACCTCGGTGTAGGAATGGGAAGGGACAGGAAGTGAGCGGTGTCCGAGATCGTTCGGGAGATTCGCGAGCGCGGATGCGCCCTGCAGCGCGACGTTCTGCCGGTGGCCGACCTCGCAGCGCAGACGGAACAGCTGTTCGCGATGGCCGCCGCCGGCGCGTTCGCAGGCGTCATGGGTGCCGATCAACGGACGGCGCTGGCGCTCGGC
>JACQAI010000049.1 GCA_016195115.1 Pseudomonadota bacterium | reverse complement strand
GTTGATGAAGGTGGTCTTGCCGGCGCCGTTCGGGCCGATCAGCGCATGCCGCGCGCCGGCCTCGAGGCGAAAATCGATGTTGCGCGCCGCCGCCAGCGCGCCGAAATCGCGGCCCAGCGCTCGGGTCTCGAGCAGCGGCGCGGTCACGACGCGGCGGCTTTCCGGTTGATTCGGCGCAGCAGCGTCTCGCCGAGCCCACAGATGCCGTTGCGCGCGAACAGCGCGATGATCACGAGCAGGAGGCCGAGCCCGAGCTGCCACGCGGTTGGATAAAGCTGCGACAGGAAGTGCGACAGCGTCATGTAGGCGAGTGCGCCCACGAAGGCGCCGTAAAGACGGCCATGGCCGCCCAGCACGAGGATGATGAGCACCGTGGCGGCGCGGTCGAGCGAGAGCGTGCTCAGATTGACGTAGGCGTTGGCCTGAGCCCACAGGCCGCCCGCGATGCCGGCGATCGCCGCCGAGATGACGTAGCAGGTGACCAGGCGGGTGTTGACCGGCCCGTCGAAGCCGCCGGTGAGCTCGGCGGCCATGTTCGCCGCCTCCTCGAACAGCGCCATCGTGCACAGCGTGAGCATGAGCAGGGTCAGGCCGCTGGTGCGCAACAGCACCCGCCCCGAGGCCAGGCCGATCAGCGCCGCCGCGCCGCCGGCCAGTATCAGTCCGGTGATCGGCTCGCTCCACAGGCCTTGTTTGGCCAGGATGCCGACGGTATAGGCGCCGACCCCGAAGAACACCGCGTGGCCGAGCGTGACGATGCCGGCGTAGCCGAGCGCGAGATCGAGGGAGATCGCGAACAGGATCGTGATCAGGACCTCGGTCGCGAAAGCCAGATAGGTCGGAAAGGCGAAATACACCGCCAGCGCGATGAGCCACGGGGTCGCCTCCCAGACGCGCAGCCGGTGGCGGTGAGCGAGCGCAAGCGCAGCCGGATGCTCGGTCGGGCGAGAGGCGACGCCGCTCATGATGCCTTCCCGAATAGACCTTGCGGCCGCCACAGCAGCAGCAGGATGGTGAGCGCGTAGATGAACAGCGTGCCGCCTTGCGGCAGGTATTTCTTCAGCACGAAATCGAGCACGCCGATCAGCAGCGCCGCGCAGAACACGCCGGCGATGCGGCCGAGGCCGCCGACCGCGACCACGATCAGGAAATACACCAGGTACTTGAGCGGATATTGCGGATCGAGCCCGAGGAACTCGGCGCCGAGACCGCCGCCGAGCGCGGCGATGCCGCTGCCGACCGCGAAGGTGAGCGTGAACAGGCGGTCGATGTTGATGCCGACCGCCTCGGCCATGCGCCGGTTGTCGACGGTCGCGCGAATCTGCGCGCCGAGGCGCGTGCGCTCGAAGCCAAGCCACAGCCCGAGCGCGAGCGCGCTGCCGACCACGATCAGCGCGATGCTGTAGGTGCGATAGGTCGTGAAGCCCAGATCGACCTGACCCTGCAACCAGCTCGGCAAGGTTAAGGGCTGGTTCTCCGGGCCGACCAGCACCGTCACCGCCGCGATGGTGATGAACACCAGCCCGATGGTGAACAGGACCTGATCGAGCTCGGGCGCACGATAGAGACGCGTGTAGAGCAGCCGCTCGAGCACGATGCTCGCGGCGGCGATGATCAGACATCCGGTGGCAAGCGCCGGCACGAACGGCAAGCCCCAGGACTTCATGGCATGCACGATGACGTAGCCGCCGACCATGGCGAACGCGCCATGCGCGAGATTGACGAAGCCCATCAAGCCCATCGTGACCGACAGCCCGACCGACACGATGAACAGGATCATGCCGGCGGCCATGCCGCCGAGGGCCATGCTGGCGACATCGATGCCGAAGATCACGTCACGGCCTGCCCGTGCCATCGGCGATCGGCGGCGCCGCCGCACGCGCGGCGACGCCGACGATCCGGTCCGAAGCCGCTACGCAGCGTCGGTCACTTCGGGGCGCAGGGGCCGATCTTCTCGGCCTTGCAGACGTCCTTCACCTGGTCGATCTGACCGATGACCTTCTGATGCAGCCGGCCGTTGACCATGACGACTTCGGACAGATACTCGTTCATGATGATGTCGCGGGTCGCCGGGTCGACCACGATCGGGCCGCGCGGGCTGTTGAACTTCCAGCCCTCGAGCGATTTTACGGCCGCGGCGCCGTCCATCTTGCCCTTGGTCGCCTGGATCGCGTGGACGATCGCCGCCATGCCGTCATAGGCCCCCACCGACATGAAGTCGGGCGTCGAGTCGGCGCCGAACTGCTGCTTCCAGGCGGCGACGAAGCGCTTGTTCTCGGGATTGTCGAGATCGGCATGATAGTGATGCACGGTGATGAGGCCGACCGCGGCCTCGCCCATGGCCTGCAGCTTGGTGTCCTGGGTGATGTCGCCAGGGCCGATCAGCTTGATGCCGGCCGCGCGCATGCCGAGCGCGCCGTAGGTCTTGACGATCGCGGCGGCATGGTCGCCGGCCGGGACGAACACGAAGAACACGTCGGGCTTCTGGTCCTTGACGCGCTGGAAGAACGGCGTGAAGTCCGGTACGGCGCCGGCGCCGCCCATGGGAATCGCATCGATCACCTTGCCGCCGTTGATCTCGAAGCCGCGCTGGAACGCGGCGAGACTGCCGGCATTCATGATCACCGCGAGCTTCTTGCCCGCGGCGACGATCGGCGCCGACGCGATCGCGTTGGGCGAATAGATCCAGCCCGCGAGGGCGTCGACCTTGTCCTGCGTGAGCAGCTCCTGGGTCGCGATCTTGGCATCGGCGCCGCCCGGGTTCTTGGCGTCGCGCTTGATGATCTTGATCGTGTAGGGCTTCACCGCCTCGGCGTTGAGCTTGAGGTAGAGCTCCATGCCGCGGTCGGCCAGCTGGGCGAACTCGGCGCCGATGCCGGTATAAGGCAGCACGACGCCGACCTTTACCTCCTGAGCCTGCGCGGCGCCCGCGGCGAGCGCGAGGCCGGCCACGGCGGCGATCATCTTGTTGCTGAGCATTGCGTTCTCCCTGGAATGCCTCCGGCTGGCGGTCGCCCCACGGCAACCGGCCGAGCGATTTCTTCTAAGTCCGAGAAGCCCCCGACAAATCCCGCTTCCCCCGGACCAGGGTAGCGATTCGGGTTTCTTTGGACAATCCAGAGCGCTCATTCGCCGCGGCTGGAAACACGGAGTTTGGGTCGCGGCGGCCTACATTGCGGCGCCGCCCGACGCGTCCGGGCCGCCGTTGCCGTTCTTTTTGGCCTTGGCGCGCTTCTTGGCGGCTTTCACCTCGGGCACGACGATGTCGTACTTGGCCGGCGACACCTTCTTGTAGAAGGCGCGCTCGTGCTCGTAGCGGTGCGGGTAGGCGCGCGTGGCGTCGAAGCCGACCTTGGCGCCGAGATAGTCGGGGAAGCTCGGGTTGAGCCCGTGCCCGAAGATGTTGTCGATCGTGATGATGCCGGTACGGGGATCAAGCCTCGTCGACATTGCCCATTCGACGTCGCTGGCGTTGCGGATGTCGACGTCGTCGTCGACCACGGTGACCATCTTGAGCGGCGGAAACGCGGCGAACGCCGCCAGGATCGCCTGCTTCGACCAGCCGGCGCGTTTCTGCGCCATCGCGACGACGGCGTGGTAGAAGCCCGAGCCGCCGTGGGTGAAATAGACGTCGCGCACGCCTGGCACCTGGCGCTGCAGCAAGCTCAGCACGTTGGCCTCGCCCAACAACCCGACCGAGTTGTAGACCTCCTTGCCGGACAGGATGGTGTGAAAGATGGGGTGGCGCCGGCGGTGCAGCGCGCGCACATGCACCTTGGGGCGCGGCTCGCGCTTGGCGTAGTAGCCGGTGACCTCGGCGAACGGGCCTTCCTCGGTCAGCTCGCCCGGGATCATCTCGCATTCGAGCGCGTACATCGCGTGCGCGACCATCTCGACGCCGGACTTGGTGCCGCGCACCAGCTCGAGCGGCGCGCCATGGAACTCGCTCGCGATGCCGAGCTCGTCGGTGTCGGCGGGCGCCGCCTCGGCCGGCGTCGCGGCGGCGAAATGCAGCCCGGGGCCGACCCCGACATTGAGCGTGAAGGGCAGGGCGTGGCCGCGCTCGGCGGCCTTGTTGAGGTAGAGCTCGAGATGGCGCCCGGAGTCGATGTTGATCCCCATGGTGTCGGGGCCGGTGACCAGGAAACGCTGGATCGAGGCGTTGCGCACGCCGGTCTCGGGATCGCGCGCGATCACCACGGCGGCGTCGAAATAGGGCCCGCCGTCCTTCTCGGCGTGGATCGGGATCGGCAGCTGCGCCAGGTCGACGCGGTTCTCGGTGACCTCGAGCACCGGCCCGCGCTCGACCACCACCGGGTCGATCGGTCGCTGTTGCCAGTTCTTGATGCAGCTCGCGACGTGGGCCGGGAGCTCGCGCTCGGGCTTGCCCAGGAGGTCGCCGAGCAGCTCGCGCGACCAGTAGAGCCCGGTGAACACCGGCTGGGCGTGGCCCTTGATCTTCTCGAACAGCACCGCGCGCGGTCCGCCCTCGAACTCGGCGGCCAGGCCTGCGAGGTCGAACGTCGGATCGACCTCCGAGCGCACGCGCACCAGGCGGCCGCGCGCGTCGAGCTCGTCGATGATCGCCGCCAGGTCGTGGATTGCCGCAGCGGCCATGATTACTTGCGGTCCGGCGCGGTCTTGCCGCGGCGGAACAGGCGCACCGGCTTGGCGCCCTCGCCGGCGTCCTCGCCCCAGCGCTGGACCAGGCCGCTGTCGATGTCGAACAGATCGAGCGCGCGGCCGACCGTGTGGTTGACGATGTCGTCGACGGTCTGGGGCTTGGCGTAGAAGCTCGGCACCGGCGGCAGCACGATTGCGCCCATCTCGGTCACCGCCGCCATGCTGCGCAGGTGGCCGAGATGCAGCGGGCTCTCGCGCACCAGCAGGACCAGGCGGCGGCGCTCCTTGAGCACGACGTCGGCGGCGCGGCTCAACAGGCTGCCGGTGACGCCGTGGGCGATCTCCGACAGGCTGCGGATCGAGCAGGGTGCGACGATCATGCCCGCGGTCTTGAACGAGCCCGACGAGATCGAGGCGCCGATGTCGGTGTTGGGGTGCACGATGTCGGCCAGGCCATGGACGTCGGCGACCTTGAGCCCGGTCTCGTAGGCGAGCGTGGTCTCGGCCGACTTGGTCATCACGAGGTGGGTCTCGACCCCGGCCGCCCGCAGCGTTTCGAGCACGCGCACGCCGTAGATCGTGCCCGAGGCCCCGCTGATCCCGACGATGAGCCGCCGCCTGCCCGCCACGTGTCGACCCGCCCCGATGCCGCCTGCGCGAGCATGATTACCGCGCCCCGCGCCCGTCAAGCGCGGTGGGTCAACGGCGGTGTTCGAGGCGCTACTGGGCCCAGCGATCGACGCGGTGGCGCCCGGTCTTGATGTCGGAGACGGTCTGCGACAGCACGCGCACGATCGCGTCCTCGCCGTGATAGCGGCTGTACCAGCTCACGCCGGCGCCGATCAGCACCGCCGAGACCAGCGCCGGATCGATGCCGCTCTCGAGGCAGCGCATGATCGCCGCGAGAATCACCCGCTTGGCTTCCTCGAAATCGGCGGTCTCGGTGTCAGCATCCAAGGCGGCCGAGGCGTTGAGCGTCGTCATCAGCCGCACCTTCGCCAGTTTTGGAAGCCTTCTCCCCGTGCAAAGCCTATGACGATTTTGCGGCAGTCCGCTAGCCGGGAGGCCAGCCTAGATTGAAATTCTTGTGGATAAGGCTTGGGATAAGCAATGGATATAGTGCTCGCAACTCCGGCAAGTCGATTGCACGTCTGCGGTTTCCATTGCGTCGGCCGATTTATCTGGAACAATGCGCCGGACCGCGCAACTTGATGCGCATCATTGAAGCCGACGCGCAGCATCGCGACAGGAGGACGGCATGATCGCCAGCATTACGGGGCCGCGCCTGATGCTCGTCGGCGGCGGCGCCAGCGCCGAGATCGCCGCGGTGCTGCAGCGGCTCGGCTGTGCCCGCCCGCTGGTGGTCAGCGACAAGTTCATGCAGTCGAGCGGCCCGCTCGACCGGGTCTCGGCCAAGCTCAAGGCCGCGGGGATCGATCACGGGCTCTTTGTCGATACCGTCCCCGACCCGACCAGCGACGTGCTCGAGGTCGGCGTCGCGCGCGTGCGCGAGCGCGACTACGATTGCCTGGTCGCCCTCGGCGGCGGTTCGCCGATGGACACCGCCAAGGGCATC
>JACQAI010000674.1 GCA_016195115.1 Pseudomonadota bacterium | reverse complement strand
TTGGCCAGGATCGAGTCGGGCGGCGTGAAGCCGGTCTGGCCGGCGATCGCGATCAGCTCCTCGCCGTTGACGTCGAAGCCGTTGGCCGGGAACGTCGAGAGGCCGTAGACCGCGTCGGCGATCACGCCGATGCCGCCGACCAGCGTCCCGTTGATGTAGAGCGGCAGCCCGCCAGGATCGCCCGCCAGGCCGAGTGGCGAGCGGTGCGGGCCCGGCCCGGGCATGCCGCCTAAGGTACCGCTGCCGCTGGCGACGTCCGTGGTCAGGTCGGAGCACGGCAGCTGGCTGAACTGGACGCCGAACAGCGGTCCGCCCGGCTGGTTCACGGTCCCGGGGTTGAAGTGCTCCTGGATGATCTGGCTGGCGGTACGGGTCGTGAAGGCGTTGCCGTTGGACGACAGATAGGCGCCGGTGATCGCCTTGGCGATCGCCGCCAAGGTGCCGGGAATCCCGCCCTGCCCCTCGAGGCCGCTCGACGCCACGGAGCGCGGCGTCGACGACACCGTGACGTTGGCCGGCGCACCCGACATCTGCATCACGCCGAGCACGTTGCCGACCCGGTCGACCACGGCGACGGTTGCCGGCGTGCCGCGCGCGCTCGCTTCGTTGACCGCCTGCAAGATGATGGTCTGGACCTGGGCCGCGGTCAGGTTGGCCGGCGTATTCGTGCCATTGCCGGGCGCCCGGCTGCTGCCGCCGCCGCAATCGACCAGCAGCACGCCCAGCGAGGCGACGGCGATCAGCCCGATCAACCGACCCGCAAGCGCGCGCGCACGGCCGCTGCCTTGCCTGGTCGTCCCGTGTCGGATGCGCCGCAAGCTCGCCCTCCTCTGGTTAATTCCCGGCCTTGTTGGCCTTGGTGTAGGGCCGCATCGGACCGATGCCGGGCTGATGGAAATCATGACAGGTAATGCAAGTCGAGCGCACTTTCGCCGAGGCCGCCTCGCCGCCGTGGCAGTTGCGGCAAGTCTCGATGCCCGGGATCATCACGTCGCTGCTCACGCTCGACTGCCGCGCCGCATGGCAGCTCTCGCAGTCCACCGTGGTGTGCTTGGCGTGGTTGAACCGCCCCTTGGACAGATAGTGCGTCTGGAGCAAGACCGGCGCGATGGCGAACTCCGCACCGCTGCGATCGATGTCGTGGCAGGTGCCGCAGCCGCGCCGGTCGTCGAACACGAAGTTGCGCGCCGCGTTGGCGCGCTGATTGGCCCAGGCCAAGGCCTCCAGCCGCTCGGGCTCGGTGAGCGGCGGCGCGCCGGGACGGCGGCGCACCACGTCGGGTGCCGCCGGGTCGCTAACGTTGCCCTCGAGCGCGACCCGCGCGTAGAAGTCCTTGATCGCACGCTGCGCCAGCATGGCGTTGCCGTGGGGCACCGCGCGATCCAGCGCCGTGGCCTCGAACTTGAGCGCCGACTCGTGGCACTCGGCGCAATACCGGGCGAAGGTGATCGGCTGCATCAGGCCGCCGCCGGGGTTGGGCACGTGACAGCTGCCGCAGGTGAGCTTGCGCATCTCGCGCGGCCACGCCGTCGAGTCGAGGTGGCCCTTGTGCGAGAACTTCATGTTGGGCCGGTCGACCGGGCCCGGCTGGGTGCCGAGGTCGACGCGCGCGACCGTCTTGGCGGCGGCGTCGGTTACCACCGCGACCTTGAACTCCGGATGGTTGCGCCCGAAATCGCCAACGTCGCGCAGCTCGGCGTTGGACGCCGTCGCCTTGAGGTTGAGGTGACAATCGGTGCACAGCTCCTGGGCCTGGATGATCACGCCGTGGGCGCCACGATGCTCCTGATGGCAGCCGCCGCACGGAATGCGGTTGATTACCAGCTTCGGGAAGCGCTGCACGTCGACGTGGTGCTGGGTCGTGCTGTGGCAGGTGAGGCAGGCTTCGTCGCGCACGCCGCTGAAGGCGCCCTCGTGGCAAGCCCGGCATTCACGCGAGAAATTCTTGTGTGGATTCGAGATCTCGCCGACGTTCCAGGTCTGGTCGATCACGGCCGGCAGGACGCGGGCCGTCTGCGATGGCGCACGCGGGTCGGATGTGCCGTTGAGGAAATAGGCCGCGACCGGCAGCACCAGGAACAGGATCAGGACTGCGAGGCCGAACAGCCAGGCAGTGCGCCGTTTGCTGAGCCAGGTCTGGTCGAGACCGACGACGCTCTGCGCCTGCAGCCGTGCGAAATCGTCGCCGAGCGGATTGATCAGTTCGACCGTGAGCACGACGTCGATGTCGGCCGGCGGCTCGACGACGGTGATCTTGTAGGGGCCGATCAGGATCTCGTCGTCCGGCTTGACGACCGTTGCTTCGGTCGGCGCGCCGTTGACCTGCACCGGATTGGTGCCGAGTTGATTGAGGTAGAGGGTGCCGTCGCGCAACTGCAGCACCGCCTCGGCGACGCCGACCCGAACGTCGGGCAGCAGCACCTCGTTGGCGGTGCCGCGTCCGAGGCGCAGCGTCTCCGCCGTGACGTTGGTCGGCTTCAACGACACGCCGCCGCGCGGGCGTCGCGTCACCAGGTTGATCTGGGCTAACACGGGCGCGACCCGTGCGGATCAGCGACCGCCTGCCGGAACGGGTGATCGGCGGTCACCAATAGAAGAATACCGCGATGATATGGGTGGCCAGGGCGGCCAGGAGGGCGAAGGTCATCGGCACGTGGACGTAGAGCCAGATCTGCATCAGGCCTTTGTACTGGATGTCACGCCGCGCCCGATGCAAAAGCTCAGCCTTGCGGGTCAGCAGTATCAGGATCTTGCGCGTCGCGATCTGCTGATCCTGCGACAGCCCCCGGGCAGCCGCCTGGATGCCGCGCAGCGCCGCCGCGGTCGGGCAGTCGAGATAGCGTGCCGACAACTGGCGCCACACCGAGCCACCGATCGCGTCGCTTTCGGTTGCCGGCGCGACCAGCTTCACGACCGCATCGTTCATGCCGAGGATCGCTTGGCGGATCTCGCCATCGATCGACGCGATTTGACCGAGCATCTGGATTTGCGAGGCGCCCAGCCGATTGGCCGTGATGAGGCGCGGATAACGCGCGTAGGCGAAGACGCCGAACAGGCCGCTGGCGATCACCAGGATCATGAGCGCGTAGCTCAGCGTGTGGACGTTCCAGCCGAGCTGAAAGCCGGTGTGGAGCGTCGCGAGGAAGACCAGCGACAGGCCGAAATAGACGTGCGCCGACAGCCAGCCGGCCAGAGGAATGCGCGCGGTGCCGTACGACCGCTTGCGCCAGCCGAACCAGGTCAGCCAGACGATGATCAGCGCGGCGATCGTGCCCAAGGTGTAGCCGAGCCACGTGCTGCCGCTCGGGCCGCCCATCGGCGCATGCATCACATAGGCGACCGTCGCGACACCGATCAGCAGCGTCGCCAGCTTGAGGTGGAGGAACCGCCGATAGACCAGGAACGACTGATGCTCGAGCGCCGGTGTCTGGTCGCGGATATTGACGGTGACGTCGCTGGTCATCGGCGCGTGCTCACATCGAGCCGTCCCGCATCAGCGGGAGGAATTTCTCCGGCGACACACGCAGCGCGGCGCCGGTCGGGCAGGCGCGCACGCACGCCGGGCCGCTCGGGTCGCCCTTGCACATGTCGCACTTGACCGCGTGCTTGGAGCCGGTGCGACGCGACATGCCCTCGGGTGTCTTGTCCTCGCCGGGGCCATAGCCGCGGCCGAACATCAGCCAGCTCATCAGGCTCGGTTTCTTCTCTGGGTTCGCCGCCATCTGGATGACGCCGTAGGGGCAGTTGCGCTCGCAGTTGCCGCAGCCGATGCACGCCTCGGTGATGAACACCTCGCCGGTCTGGGCGCGGTGGATCGCGTCGGGCGGGCAATCCTTCATGCAATGCGGATGCTCGCAATGCCGGCACGAGGTCGGCACGTGCATGGTCGCGAAGGTCGGTCCGGCCTCGCGGTTCAGCCGCGACACGCCGTGGTGGGTCTCGGCGCACGCCTTCTCGCAATTGTCGCAACGCACACATAAGGATTCATCAATCAAGAGAACGTCGGTCGCTTCGCCCAGGCCCTGCTCCATCAGGAACTGCATGAGGCCGCTGGTTTCTTGTCGGGCTTCGCGGCGGGCACGCTCCATCAGGCGGCTGGCCAGGCTCGCCTCGACCTGCTGCTTGAGCTCAGGCTCGCGCTCGAGCATGGTGCGGAACGACGCGCTGTCGATCTTGATCACCTCGGTCGCGACCGAGGCCTTGACCGTGGCGCTCCGCGGCGTGTGCATCAGCAGGGACATCTCGCCGACGTAGTTGCCGGCCGCGATGTACGACAGCACGATCTCCTTGCCGTTGAGCTTGCGCGACACCGTCACCGACCCGGTACGGATCAGATAGACGGCGTCGTCGGTCGCGCCCTCCTCGATCAGCACGTCGTTCTGCTTGTAGGCGACGACCGATGACTTCGCGACCACTTCGCCGAGCAGCGCTTCATCGACCTGCGGCGCCAGATACATACGGATCTGCCGCACGATCGCGACCTCGTCGATCACGCGCTTGACCTCGGGGATCGAGCGCTGCAGGCGGATCATGGTGTTGCGCGGCACCTCGAGCAGCAGGCAGTTCGTGCGCGCGACCACCGTCGCGGTGCGCCGGCGCCCCGAAATCAAGCCCATCTCACCGAAGAACTGTCCAGTCTGCAGCGTCACGACCTCTTTGGGATCGGCCAGGTTGACCTGGATGTCGACCTCGCCGTCGAGCACGGAGAAGAACGAGTTGGTGTAGTCGTTGCGGCGGAACACGATGTCGCCGGCCTTGAGCTCGTGGACATTGGCGCTGATCAGGAAGTCGCGCACCTGCAGAGTGGTGAGCGCGCCGTAAATCGGCAGGCGCTCGCGGATCAGGCTCAGGAGATCGCTGACGGCAAGCTTGCTCGGCAGCTTGTCGAGCTTGGTCTGGATCAATGGCTCGTCGGCCGGGGCGATGGCGTTGCCGAGGATGAACTCGACGACCTCATAGCCCTGGTTGAGGCACTGCTTGATCAGCGGATAGCCGGCCAGCGCGCCGATGATGTAGATGCCGGGCACATTCGATTCGTAGCGCTCGCTGACCTGCGGAAATGCGTTCGGCGCCGGGCTCGGAAACTGGATGCCGCAGCTCTCGACGAACTTGCGCGGCGGCAGCGCGCCGATGCGCGCGATGATGCGGTCGCAATGGACGCGCACCTCGCCCTCGGGCTGGGTCAACGTGATGAACCCATCCGCTTCGACGAGCTTGGCCTGGGCACTCATGATGCCCTGGACCTCGCCCTTGCGGATCTTGTCCTGGATCGCCGCGGCGTTCGCCGGCTTGGCGTAGGCGAATTCGGCCTGGTTGTTGACGATCGAGACGTTGTTGTTGGCCGACAGCGCCAGCGCGTTCTCAATACCGGCGTCGCCGCCGCCGATCACCACGATGTCCTCGTCGGTGTAGGCGTCGGGATCGTCGAGCTGGTACTGCACGAACGGCGCTTCGCTGCCCGGCACGCCGAGCTTGCGCAGGTTGCCCTGCAAGCCGATCGCCAGCACCACGGCTTCGGCCTGCACGGAATCGCCCGACGCCAACGTCAGGGTGAAGTCGCCCTTCTCGCCGGTGATCGCCGTGACCTCGGCATTGTAGCGTACGTTCGACTTGGCCTGGCCGACGCCCTTGTCCCAGGTCTCGAGCACGGTCTCGCGCGCACCTTCCTTGAAGCCGAGATCGCTGCGCAGCGGCAGGACATCGGGCGTCGCCATCACGAGCTTGCGCTTCTGATACTTGTAGATGGTGTCCGACAGGTGGTCGGTGCGCTCGAGCAGCACGTGCGAGGTGCCGCGTTGCGCGGCGCGCGCGCCGGCACTGGCACCGCCCGGGCCCGATCCGACGATCGCGATCGCGTATTTCTCGGCCATGCCGCGTTCACCCCCGCTCCCTCAACCTGCCACGGCATGGCCCAGGCCAGCCGTTCCCCGTCATCTCCAACGAGGCGCATGAGGCGTCCGGACAAGCCGTCGATCCCGAAGCCCCCAGCACTCCCGCGCGGCAATAGACTTTGGTCTTGGTTGACGATGGGTTAGGCTAGCCAAAAGGCATTCTTGGGTCAAACAAGTCGATGATTTTCCAGGAAGATTGGGGGTATTTTTTTTCCATGCGCGATCCCCACGAGCGCGGCGGGCGGGCCACCCGCCAAATCAGCCCGCGGCGCCGCGCGTTGGCGGCCCTGTTCGCCGCTGCGGTCGTGCTTGCCGGCTGCGCCGGCGGCGTGCGCCTGGGACCGCAGCGCGCCGCGCTGTCCGACGGAGCGGTCGGCTCGGATGCCGAAGCGGTGTTCGCCGAAGCCTACCGCCTGGAGCAGCGCGCCGCGTTCGGCCAAGCCGTGCAGTATTACAACCTCGTGATCGACCGCTTCCCCGGCTCGCCGCTGGTCGCCATCGCCGAGCAGCGGGTGGCGCAGCTGGCCGGCCAGCAGGCGGTCGCGGTCGGCGAGCCGTCGGCGCTCGGGCCGGGCGACTACGCCTGCACGCTCGAGGGCCTCTACGCCAAGCAGGCGCGCTGGTGCGGGGTGGTGCGGCAGCTGCGCTACCCCTATTTCCTGGTCGAGGTCAGAGACGTGCAGTTCAACTCCTGGTTGACCTTCTGGTTCACCCGCTCCACCTGCACCGGCGACACGCTGCTGACCTGGTTCTCGCAAGGCGACCAGATCTGGGTGCCGCGTACCTGCCTCGCCGAACCGCGCACCACCGGCTGAGGCGCCAGCTCAGGGGTACTGCGGCCGGCGCGGCTGCGGCATGACGCCGGGCTCGAGCAGCAGCACCGCCTGGAACTTGCGGCGGATCGCATTGGTCATGTCGACCGCCTCCTCCTGATTGCGCACGACGCGCGGCGTCAGCAGCACGATCAGCTCGGTGCGATCGGCGGCGAAGTCGCGGGTGCCGAACAGGCCGCCAATCACCGGAATGTCGCTCAGCAGCGGCAGGCCGCTGTTCGAGCGCGTCGAGTCCTCGCGGATCAAGCCGCCGAGCAGGATGGTCGAGCCGCTCTGCACGCCGATCGAGCTGCGGATGCGGCGCTGGCGGATGGTCGGCGAGTCGATGTTCGAGGTGGTGGTGCGCACGACGTCGCTGACCGACTGAGTGATGTCGATGGTGACGAAGCCGCTGGCGTTGACGTGCGGCGTGACCTCGACGACCACGCCGGTGTCGCGATACTGCACGCTGTTCACGGTCAAGGGCGCGTTGGTCAAGGTGCTGACCGCGGTCTGCGTGACGATCGGGACGACGTCGCCGACCTGCAGCCGCGCCACCTGATTGTCGAGCACGAGCAGACGCGGCGTCGAGATCACGTTGGTCTGGGTCAGCTGCGACAACGCGTCGATGATGACCCTCGGCTGGTTGACGCCGTTGAGCAGACTGAACGCGAATCCCGGCGTCTGCGGCAGGATATTGGGCGTCGTGCGGTTTTGCGCGAAAAGGCCCGCGGGGTTGTCGCGCGTGAACAGGAAGTTACCTTTGTCGGAGTTGAGGAAGTACTGCACGCCGTAGCGCAGCTCGTCCTGCAGCACCACCTCGGCGATGGTCGCCTCGATCAGCACCTGGAGCGGCGGGATGTCGATCTGCTCGAGCACCTCGCGGACCTGGGCGTATTCGCGCGGCGTCGCGTGGATCAGCAGGCTGTTGTTGGCTTCGTCGGCGCGGATCCGCAAGGTGCCGGTGTCGACGGCCGGCGCCGCCGCGCCGCGCGCCGGTCCGCCATCGGCCGGCTCGCCGGGCGTGCCGGCGCGCGCGCTGAATCCCGGCGCCGCCGGCGGCACACCTGGAATCTGCACATAGCCGGGCGGCGGCGGCGCCGCGGCGAAATCCGGCAGCGGCGCGCGCTGCGGCGGCGTCGCCTCGGGCACCTCGCCGCGCGCGAACGCGCCCTGCAAGGTGCGCGCGACCTCGGCAGCCTTGCCGTGCTGCACATGATAGACGAACAGCCGCGCCTCGTTGCCGCGCCGGACGCGGTCGAGCCGGCCGATCCAGGCGCGCGCGTCCTCCATGAAGCGCGGCCCGCGCGCCAAGATGATGACCGCGTTCAGCCGCTCGATCGGGATGAAGCGAATGACCCCGGCGTCGGCCGACTTGCGCGCCGAACCGAACATGTTGGACAGCTCCGGCACCAGCTCGCTGGCATCGGCGTTGCGCAGCAGCACCATCGCGACCGAGGTGCCGGCGAGCTGATCGACGTCGAAGATGGCGAGCGTGTCGCGCACCATCTCGAGCTCGGCGGCGTTGCCCTGCACGAGCAAGAGCCGGCGCGCGTCGTCAGCCATCAGCACGCGGCCCGTCGCCAGCACCGGCTCGAGCAGCTTGGCGATCTCCGACGCGACCGCGAACTGCACCGGCAGGGCCTGAATCTCCTGGCCCGCCGTCGCAGAAGCGCCCGCCGGGCCGGCCGGCACGAGCCGGGGCGTGGTGCGCAGCTTGCCGCCCTCGCGCAGCAGCGACACGCGGATCAAGCCGTCGGTCTCGATCATGGTGGCGCCGCGGCTGTTGAGCACCGCCTCGAGCGTCGGCAGCAGCGCATCGCGGGTGATCGGCTGGCTGACGCCGAGCGTGATCGTGCCGACGACGTCGGGGTCGACGACGTAGTTGCGCTTGAGCACGTCGCGCAGCACGAAGGCGAGCACGTCGCGGACGTCGGCTTCCTCGAAATTGAGCGTGATGTCGGCCGGCAGGGCGGCGCCCGGCCGCGCCGGCGCGCGCGCGGCGCCCCGCGGGCCGCCGGTGCGCCCGACCAGGAGCGGCGTCGGCGGCACCGGCTGGGCCTCCTCGCCGCGCTGCGGCGCGACCGCGATGCCGGTCGGGGGACGCAAGGGGCGCGCGGTCACGGGACCCGGGCCGGGCAGGACCGCCAGGGTCTCGGCGGCCGGCGGCACGGCGACCTCGCGCACCGGCGCGACCCCGCACGCGGTCAACGCCAAGCCGAGCACACACGCTGCCAGCCGCACGGTCGTCACCCCGTCCCCACACCCCCAAGCTCGCGGCGACAATAGCAAGGCCCTGGGGCAGCGGCCAGCCACCGCCCGCCGGCGGCCCGGCGGCCCCGTCCTTGCTGGCGCGTCGCGCCAACCTTAGACTTCGGGCCGACGGAGGGGTGGGTCGCGCGCGCATGATCAAGCGGTCGGCAGCCAGGTATTCCGGGTGGCGCGCAGCGCTCGACCCGGCGCGGGCCCAGCGCGTCGCGCGCCACGTCTCGGGCTGCTGCCTGGTCGCGGCGCTCGGGATCGCGCTCTTGCTGGTCGCGGCGGCGGCCTACGATCCGGGCGCCATCGATCGGATCCAGGATCAAGCGACGGCCAACGACGCGGTGGCGCCTGCTCGCGACCCCGGCGTCGCCGCGCTGGCGGCCCGGCTCGAGCGCGCGCCCGACGACGTCGATGGCTGGGCGCTGCTCGCCCGTGCCTATCTGATGCTCGGCGATCAGGCCGCCGCGGCGGACGCCAACCTGCGGGTCGCGGCGCTGCGCGCGCACGATCCGGGCGAACTCGCGCGCTACGCCGAGGCCCGCATCGCCGAAGCTGGCGGCCTCGTCGAGCCGGCGGCGCGGCGGCTGATCGACACCACGCTGGCGCTCGACCCGACCGACGTGCGCGCGCGCTTCCTCTTGGGGCTCGCGCAGGCCCAGGCCGATCAGGCCCACCAGGCGCTGGCGACCTGGCTCGCGCTCGACGCCGACTCGCCTCGCGATGCGCCGTGGCTCGCGGCCTTGCACGCGATCCTCGACCAGCTGATCGCCGAGGCCGAGATCGACCCCTCGACCGTGGCGGCTGCGCATCGTGCCGTCGCCATACGGCACGCCAGCCTGGAGTCGACGCGGTGAGGCGGCGCACCATCCTGGCGGCGCTCACGGTTGCGCTGACGCTGAGCGGGCGCGCCGGCGCCGGCAACGTCGAGGCGCTCGACGCCGCCAAGGATCTCGCCGACAAGACCTTGAGCGGCGTCGCCTACCTGCCGCAGGCGACACCCGCGCTTGGCGCCGACGGCACGCCGTCGCTCAGGACCGTGATGTTCCAGGCCTACCTGAGGCCGGATGGCAGCGCGCTGGTGCGCGCGTGGGACCCCGTCGCCAACCGCTACACCCCGACCGACACGCTGTCATGGCGCGGCGACGGCGACACGCTGTGCCTGACCGTGCCGGCGTTCGCGCTGCCCGATGCGCTGTGCGTCGCCTTGCATGCGTGGGGACCGGCATTCGCCGGCACCGGGGTCAACCACAACGCCATGGTCAAGGGCGACGTGCGGCCGGGCTCGGCGCTGCGCTGACGTCCTGGATTGGCGCCTCTGGTCGGACTGCCGATGCCGTTGCCCAGCGCCCGCACGTCCTCAAGCAGTCTTCGCCTTGAGCTCGTCGAGCTGCAGCCGCGCGCCGGCGATCAGGCACGCGAGATCGGAC
>JACQAI010000673.1 GCA_016195115.1 Pseudomonadota bacterium | reverse complement strand
TGCATGCGCTGGGGCAGACCGCCTCCGGACGCCGGCTGCACGTGACCTTCACGTTGCGCGGTGGCGGCGCACTGATCCGCGTCATCTCGGCGAGAACGATGAGCCGCAAGGAACGGAGGCGTTATGAAGAGGAAGCTTAAGCCCGTTCCCCGCTTCAAGAGCGAGGCGGAGGAGCGGCGATATTGGGAGACGCATGCGTCGGACGAGCACGTCGACTGGAGCAAGGCCGAGCGGGTCCGGCTGCCGAACCTGAAGCCGTCGACGACGTCGATCTCGTTGCGGCTGCCGGTGGCACTTCTCGAGCGCATCAAGATCGCGGCCAACCGACACGATGTCCCCTATCAATCGTTGATCAAGACCTGGCTCGCCGAGAAGACTGGTGGCTGACGGCCGAGCATAGGTTACGCGCGTCTACCAGACCCCCGGCACCAGGCGATAGCGCACCCGCGCCGCGTAGTCGGCGTAGCCGTCGAGCCGCGCCGCCAGCCAGCGCTCCTCGAGCACCGCGCGCAACGCCAGGCCGGCGACCAGCACGGGCGCGCACGCCAGGCCCCACCACGACCCGAGCAGCAGCGGCGTGGCGAGGAAATAGATCAGCGCGCCGGCATACATCGGGTGGCGCACCCAGCGATACGGCCCGGACGTCGCCACGGTGTGGCCGCGCGCGGCCTGGATCTTGACCACGGGCGCACTGAAGCTGTTGGCGCGAAACGTCCGATACACGAGCAGAAAGCCGAGCAGCAGCGCGATGCCGCCGGCGATCTGCAGCGCCGGCGCCATGGTCGACCAGCGATAGCGCGCCGCGTCGAGCGCCATCAGCACGATCCAGGCGAGCCACGCCACCATGGCGCCGGCGATGACGGCGCGGTCCCAGCCTGCCTGGTCGCGTTGGAATGGCGGCGCCAGCCGCTCGGCGAGCAGCGCCGGGTCGCGCCGCGCCAGCGCGATCCCCATGGCGACCGCGACACCGCCGCTGCCGATCACGAAAACCCAGGCGGCCAGCCAGCCGAGGCGACCCGCGGCGAGACACAGCAGGGCCGCCATAAAGCCGCTCCACAACCCCGTGCGGACGAGCATCCGGGCCAGCATGGCGTCACCCCGCCATGTCCCGGCCATGGCGCGCCGCCTCGATCAGGGGCGCGCCGGCAATCCTGTCGCGGAAACCGGTCAAGCGGGCCTCGGGACTGGGGTTTGGCGAGACCGCGAGCCTGTCACGGCCCGTGCTGCAGTGCAAAATCAGCCGGCCTTGGGCAGTTTCGGCCGGGGCGCGCCTGTTAATAAAGGTTAAAGGTTCGCCCCAGAGACTGCCTCGGGCCCAACCCTTGGGAGCCGACGGGTGTTCGGGAACCGGCGACTGCAAAAGCGCTATACCGTCAACGCCACGGCCAAGGTGCTGCACGGCGCCAGCGCGCTCGACCTGCCGATCCGCGACATATCTCTGTCCGGCATCGGCCTCGACGCCAGCAACTCGACCGAGCTCACGGTCGGCGCCTTGTGCCTGGTGGCGCTGCCGTCCCATGGCAAGCTCGACGCCATGGTGGTCGGCGTGCGCGCCCAGAGCCTGCACCTGAGGTTCCTGCAGACCGACCCCGAAGAGGTTCGCTCGTTCATCGCCGCCCACGGCGGCGAGATCTGAGCCCGCGCGCGGTCGGCCGGCCCCGGGGTCCGCGTCGGCACGGCTTGACCGACGGCGCTCGGGCTCGATATCCAAGAGCCTCGTCCGTTCGGTCGAGGGCATCGCGTGGCGCTGTCGGATCCGCCCAACCATCGACGCGCACGGCGCGGTGAGCCGGGTCGTGGGGCCGCATCTCGTCATCTTTCTGTTGGTTTTCCTGGTCGGGCTGCTGGTCACCTGCACGCTGCTGTGACCGCGGCACTGCTCGCGGCGTGGCTCGCCGCCTGCCAGCCGATGCCGCACCCGTTCGAGACCGAGGACAAGGGCAACAATCCGCTGCTCGCGCTCAGGGAGGGGGTCGGCGTCGCCGTGATGCCGGTCAGCGGCCTGCCGTCGGCGTTCGGCGAGCGCTTGAGCGAAGCGCTCGCGGGGGCGCTGCGCGACGCCGAGATCCCCGCGGCGGTCCAGGTCGGCAATCGCGGCAGCTTCGTGGTCACCGGCCGGGCCCAGGCGGATCGCCGCGAGCAGCAGCTCGAGATCGCGTGGGAGGTCGACACCGCCGCGGGCGCGCGCATCGGCACGATCGCGCTGCGTCAACATTTCCCGATCGCCACCTTCGACGCCGACGGCCCCGGACCGACGCCCGGGCAGCTCGCGGCGTTGGCCAAGCGCAGCGCCGCGCAGCTCGTGCCGCTGGTGCGCAGCGACATGCCCGAGGCGGTCGCGCCGACCGCGATCGCGCTCGGCCGCATCGACGGCGCGCCGGGCGACGGCGCCGCGAGCCTCAAACGCGCGCTGGAATTCGTGCTACGCCAGAGCGACATCCCGGTCGCCGGTGCCGATCGCGCCAACGCCCTGACCCTGACCGGTTCGGTCGAGATGGGTCGGCCGACCGGCGGCCGCCAGACGGTGGCGATCCGGTGGGTCCTGCTGCTGCCCGACGGCAGCCAAATCGGCGACGTCCGCCAGGAGAACGCGGTGCCGGCGGGAATCCTCGATCAGACCTGGGGCAACACCGCCTTGCTGGTCGCCGAGGCGGCCTATGACGGCATCATCGCGCTGTACGAGAAAGTGCCCGATCTCCGCGCGCATTAGCACGGCGTTTACAAAACCGTCATGCATGGCTACAGTCCGCGCCGCCTGCGGCCGGCGGGGGGTCTTGGACCGATCGCGGCGCGGCTCGGGTAATTCGTCATGAAGCTCTTGACCGGCAACAGCAATCGGCCCCTCGCCGAGGCCATCTGCGCCTATCTCAACTTGCCGCTGACCAAGGCGAGCGTGCGCCGCTTTTCCGACATGGAAGTGTTCGTCGAGATCCACGAGAACGTGCGCGGCGAGGACATCTTCGTGCTCCAGTCGACGTCCTACCCGGCGAACGACAATCTGATGGAGCTGCTGGTCTCGCTCGACGCCCTCAAGCGCGCCTCGGCGCGGCGCATCACC
>JACQAI010000672.1 GCA_016195115.1 Pseudomonadota bacterium | reverse complement strand
GTCACGACCGGCATCACGGGGCCGCAACGCCAGCCGGTCAAGGTCGACTGGCGGGTGATCAAGGCCGACGGCAAGCTCAAGATCGTCGATATGATCATCGAAGGCATCAGCATGGACGTGACCTGGCAGCAGGATTTCGGCGCGGTGATCCAGCGCAACGGCGGCCAGATCGACAGCCTGCTCGTCGCGCTGCGCGAGCGCATCGCGCAGCAGAATCAATCGGCTCGCCGCTGAGCTCGCCCTAGCCGCCGGGCATCCTGACGACGCGGAAACCGACGCCGCTCTTGGAGAGATACTCGGCGCTCCATTTGCTGCGGCTCGCCGCGCGCACGTTCCACGGCAGGCTGCCCCAGAAGCCGCCCCGGAGCGCGCGGCTGCCGCAGTCACCGGACACCAGCGCGATGGCGGCATCCCCGGACGCGCCGTCGTAATTGTTCTGCCAGCAGTCCTCGAGCCATTGCGCGGCGTTGCCCAGCATGTCGTAGAGCCCGAAGGGATTGGGCGCGAAGCTGCCGACGGGCGCCGTGCTCAGATTGTCCCACTTGCTGCCGCAGCCGTCGCAGACCGTGTTTCCGGCACCGATGTCGTCGCCCCACCAATAGGCCGTGCTCGTGCCGCCGCGCGCCGCATATTCCCACTCCGCCTCGGTCAGCAGGCGGTAGGTCCGGGCGGTCTTGCGCGATAGCCAGTCGACATAGAGCTTCGCCTGCCCCCAGGTCATCCGCACGACGGGGTGCCGATCGGTCTGGGAAAATCCTGGATCGCGCCATGGCGCGTCGCTGCCGACGCGGCCAATGCGGGGGACGTCCGCGATGGCGCGCTCAGCCTCCCCGACCGTCACAGGGAACTTCCCGACCGCCAAAGCTTGCCCGACTCGAACCCGATGCACCGGCTTCTCGCTGGGGGAGTGCTCCGAACCCATCAAGAATGCGCCCGGCGGGATCACGACCATTTCCGGGCAATCGGCGCAGTCGCGGAAGCTCTGGCCGACCGCCGCCGGGTAGCCGCTCGTCGTCCCGGGGCGCGGCGTGACGTCCGGCTTCGCCGGCACCGCGGCGACCTGACCGCGCGTCAGATCATCGAGCACGACCTTGGCGAGGCCAGCGAAGGTGCCCTGCGGGAACTGGTCGAGATAGGCCTGGATCTGCGCCGCGCTGCGGCTGTCCTTGACACTGTACCAGAAGGCAACGTCGCGGTCCGTCGGCACCGCCGCACCGGGTTGCGCCGTCGCGGTCGCTGCGGTCGGGCCGATGAAATAAAAATCGCCCGTCAACGACGACGCCTCCCACGGCGTCTGCTCGCCCCTCGAGCGCGCCACCACGTTCAACCGCACGCGCTTGAACACGTCCTCGACCTTGGCGCTTTGTACGTCCATCGCGGCCAGCAGCTCCGAGGTATAGAGCCCGTTGCCGGTGTCGCCGTCGGCCGCAACCCGGCCCGGCGAGGTTGCATAGGCGATCAGAGTGCCGGTCGGCGCCTCGATCGTGGCGAGGCCGCCCGACTGGCTGCGGAAGCGGCGCTCGTAGGGATTGTTCCGGCAGGCGTCCAGGATAACGAGATTGACCCGGCTCTTGGCCATCGACATCTGGTCGATCACGGCATCGACATCGATCGTCTCCAGCCGCACTGTCTGCTCGGTCGAGATCTCGGCATCGATCGGGATCAGGTAGTTCCGCCCATTCACCTGCATCCCGTGGCCAGCGTAGTAAAACAGGCTCACCGCGTCGGCCGTGAGCTTGTTGGAGAACTGGCCGATCGCGCGGCGCATCGACTGCTGGGTGCCGTTCTCGACCGCGATCACGTCGAACCCGAGCTTTCTGAGCTTGGCGCTCATCGCCCGCGCGTCGTTGGCCGGGTTGGCCAGCGCAGCGCCAGCCTGGTAGGCGCCGTTGCCGATCACCAGCGCGACCCGACGCTCGGCGTCCGGTTTGGACATCGTCGGCTCGGCTGACGCCTGGGCCGCCGCCGGTTGGACGCTCAACGCGAGCCAGCCGCACACGAGAAGGCAACGTGCGGCGCCCGGCCAGCCCGCCCCAGCGCTACGCCCGGTCAACGCCACCATGGGGCTCTCCCAACGATCTGCGGCAATTTTGCCATGAATTTTCGCCAAGCGATATTCAGGCGTTCACAGCCGGCGCCAGATGATTGAGTCGGGTCAAATCCGCATTCTCGTCGCGTGTCACCCCGTCATTGCCGACCCCTCACCGGGCCGCCTGCGCTAGGTAACCCTGCAGCGCCGCGTCCTCGACAAACTCCGGCGTCGTGTCCGGGACGCCGAGGTAATAAACCGTCAGCGCCGGCGTCGCCGACGAAGCGGTATAGAAATGGAGTTCGCTCTGCGGCAGGTCGGCGAAGCCGGCGCGCGCGATGGTGATGTCGGTGGTGCCGTCCAACGGCCGCTTGGCGATGCGCGGCGCGTGCTGCTTGGTGAACGGGTCGACGCCTTCGACCGCGAGCGCAGCGAAACGCTTGGCCGGGTCGACCACCCGGATCACCACGGCCGTCTTGGCCTCGTCGCGATGGCGCGCAACCGCCCAGACGATCGTGACACCGGCGGCGCGAAACACCGCGTCGGCGCCGTGCAGCGTCTCGGCGGCGGTCGCGCCCGGTGCGCCGAGAAGGCTCGCGGCGATCAGGCACGCCGCCAGATGCCTCATGACCCGCCCTCGCGCAGCACCGTGACGTGATCGCGCTCGGGCCGCACCACCAGCCGCACCGCGGCCCCGGGCTCGAGACCGGCCGACCCGCCGCGCACCGGCAGCCGCACGCCCTGGACGTCGAGCACGGCCCGGTCGCCCGATGCTTCGACGACGTGGGCGGCCAGGAGATTGCTCCGGCCGATGAACTGCGCGACGAACGCGTTGGCCGGCTGGCGGTAGAGCATCTCGGCGCGGCCCTGCTGCACGATCTCGCCGCGGTTCATCACGACGATCCGGTCGGAGATCGCCATCGCCTCCTCCTGGTCGTGGGTCACGTAGACGGCCGTGATGCCGAGGCGCTTCTGCAGCCGCTGGATCTCCAGGCGCATCTGCACGCGCAGCTTGGCGTCCAGATTGGACAGCGGCTCGTCGAACAGCAGGACGCGCGGCTGGATCACGATCGCGCGCGCCAGGGCGACGCGCTGCTGCTCGCCACCCGAGAGCTGGTGGGGCAGCTGGCTGCCGTAGCGCGCCAGGCCGACCAGCTCGAGCACCGCGTCGACGCGCGTGGCGATGACGTCCTGGGGCTGCCGGCGCACGCGCAGGCCGTAGGCGACGTTCTCGAACACCGAGAGATGCGGAAACAGCGCGTAGTTCTGGAACACGAAGCCGATGTTGCGCGCGTTGGCCATCAGGCCGGTGACGTCGCGGTCGCCGATCCAGACGCGGCCGCTCGTTGGCGGCTGGAAGCCGGCGATCATGCGCAAGGTCGTGGTCTTGCCGCAGCCCGACGGCCCCAGCAGGGTCAGGAGCTCCCCCGGCTCGACCGTCAGGCTGACCTCGCGCACCGCATCGACGTCGCCGGCGACGGCGTGGCGAAACCGCACCGAGACGGCCTCGAGCCGGATG
>JACQAI010000671.1 GCA_016195115.1 Pseudomonadota bacterium | reverse complement strand
CAGCCTGTTCTGCAACTGAGCCGCGCGCGCGCACAGTGATCGGCGTCACGGCGCCGGCCGCGTGCGCGCGCTAGGATTGACTCCGACCGTTCCGAGTGCGTCCAATCGGTCGCGAGAGGTGGCGCGATGACCCGCTTTGTAAGCATCGGGCAGCGGCGCGAGCCGTGAGCTATCGTCCGAACGACCCGCGCCACAAGCTCGCCGGCGATCTGCTCAAGGGTCTGGGCGAGCGCGAGTCGCCCGAGCGGCGCGGCGGGCCGCGCTTCCTGGCGCCGCCGCTCGACGTCATGATCGACCGCAAGCGCTATCAGACCCTCGACTGGGGCTTGGGCGCCCTGGTGATCGGCGGCTACGACGGGCCGCTCAAGGCCGACGCCAAGATCACCGTCACGGTGTCGCGTGCCGAGGAGCCCGAGATCGCCCACAAGGCCAAGGGGCGCGTGCTGCGCATCGACAAGAAGCGCCGCCAACTCACTTTGCAGTTCACCGAGGTCGGCAAGGGCATGCTGGGCTGGCTCGGCGATCTGCAGATGACCGGCGGCGCGACCGGCGTCACCGGCAGCCTCTGACGCACCGCGCGGCGCGATGAGCGCGCAGGCCGGCCCGCTCGCGGGCGTCACGGTCATCGACCTCACAGCGGTCGTGCTCGGCCCGCTCGCCACCCAGATCCTCGGCGATCTCGGCGCCGATGTGATCAAGATCGAGCCCCCGGAGGGCGACATCGCGCGCGCCGCCGGGGTCGCGCGCAATCCCGGCATGAGCTCGATCCATCTCGCGGTCAATCGCAACAAGCGCTCGGTCGTGCTCGATCTCAAGCAGCCCGCCGGCGCCGCCGTGCTGCGCCGGTTGATCGGCCGCGCCGACGTCCTGGTGCACAACATGCGTGGCGCTGCGATCGCGCGGCTCGGCTTCGACTACGCGGCGGTCGCCGCGCTCAACCCGAGCATCGTCTATTGCGCCGCCTACGGCTTCGGCGAGAGCGGTCCCTATCGCGACTATCCGGCCTATGACGATCTCATCCAAGCGCGCTCGGGCGTCGCCGCGCTCGGCGGCGTCAACGCGCCGGCGCCGGCCTTCGCGCCGACCATCATGGCCGACAAGACGGTCGGCCTGACCGCGCTCTACGGCGTGCTGGCGGCGCTCTACCATCGCGCGCGCACCGGCCAGGGCCAGGCGGTCGAGGTGCCGATGTTCGAGACCATGGTCGCCTTCATGATGGTCGAGCATCTCGGCGGCCTGACCTTCGAGCCGCCGCTCGGACCGGCCGGCTACGCGCGCGTGCTGGCGCCCGACCGGCGGCCGCACCGCACCACCGACGGCCATGTCGCGATCCTGCCGTACACGACCCGGCACTGGCGCGACTTCTTCGCGCTCGCCGGCCGGCCCGAGCTCGCCGACGACCCGCGCATCGTCGACGCGCCGACGCGCAACCGCCACGTCGCCGAGCTCTACGTGCTGCTCGCCGAGCTGGTGGCGACGCGCCCGACCGCGTTCTGGCTCGACGCCTGCCTGCGCGCCGACATCCCGTGCGCGCCGGTGAATGCGCTCGAGGCGCTGCCGAGCGATCCGCATCTGACCGCGGTCGGGTTGTTCGCCGCGACCGACCACCAGAGCGAGGGCGCGATCCGCGAGCTGCGCCCGCCGGTCGGCTTCAGCGCGACGCCGACCGCGCTGCGCCGCCCTGCGCCGCGGCTCGGCGCCGACACCGCCGCGGTGCTGCGCGAGCACGGCTACGGCGATGCCGAGATCGCGGCCCTGGCGCGCGAAGGCGCGATCGGACTGGGCGAGGACTAAGGTATTCAGGCGGCCGACTTGGTGCGCCGGCGTGGTCGAGGTTTCGCCGGCTCGGGGATCAGAACGTCCGCGGGAACACGAAATCGGGCGCGCAGACGCTGAACCATCGACATGCTGAGTCCCTTCTTCCCGCTCAGCACTTCGCTCACCCGGCTCGCCGTGCCGAGGATCGGCACCATGTCGGCGCGAGTCAGCCCATGCTGATCCATCAGATATTCGATGATCGCCGCCGGCGACGGGCGGCGGCGCGGCCATCGCTGCTCTTCATAGGCAGCGACGAGACGCGCCTGCGCCTCGAGACGCCCGCGGTCCGTCGGATTGCGCGACACCATGAGCCGCGCGACGAGGTCTTGCGCCCGCGCAAGCTCGGCATCGCTGTCGATCACGATGAGGGTTGCATCCATCACACCGTCCCCGCGTCGATCTTGTCGTATTCGGCGTGCGTCCCGAAAAAGCGAATTGCGATCGTGCCGACGGCATACTCGACGATCGCGATCAATCGATAGTCGTTGCCCTTTATGTTGAATACAACCCGGCTGCCTTTGAGGATGCTCGCTCTTGGGTGCGCCATCTTGATGTCCTCGGGCCTACGCCAGCGGCTGCCCTGCGCGAGCGCCAACCAAGCAGCATACTGCGCGCGAGCCGCTTTGATGCCTTTGGCGCCGACGTGCTGGGCGAAGTATCGCTCGGCGAGGTTCGTGCCCACCACAAGCATCGATCAATCCTATCAGTCGATTCCAGAAAGTGGAAGAATAATTCCAAATACTGGAAACAACAGGGCGTGCGCGGGTGCGAGCGCGGTGAGGCTGGATCAGACATAGCGGCACGCCTAGAGTGAGTGCGGCGAGCGCCCAATGGCAGACATCGTTTCCTCGGATTGGAAGGAGCAGCTCCGGCAAGACGGCTATGTCCGCTTTCCGAGTTTGACGCCACGCGCGCTGGTCGACGCGGCGCGCGCGGCGATCGACGACGATCTGGCGCACCATTTCGATCCAGCCCGCCAAGTCGAATACGACAACCAGTCCTTTTGTCCCGACCTCCGGCGCAGCGCCGCGATTACGCGGTTGATCACCGACGCGCCGATCCGCGGGATCGTCGATGCGGCGCTGGGCTGGGACCGCATCGACGGCTACGGCCACGCCCAGATCGCGATCCGACGGGCCCACAATGCCGAGCGCGAACGCCCGCCCGAGCCTCACATCGACGGCATCCCGACGCCGTACAACGGTCTGCCGACCGACGATCCCACCTTGTCGAACTTCACTGCGCTGGTCGGCGTCTACCTGAGCGCGCAGACCCGCGACTTCGCCGGCAACTTCACCGTCTGGCCCGGTTCTCACCACCGGATCGAGCAGTATTTCCGAGAGCGCGGCCCGCAGACGATGCGCGAGGGCATGCCGGCAATCCCGCTCGGCGAACCGGTCCAGCTCCAGTGCGCCGCCGGCGACGTCGTGCTCTGCCACTACCAGCTGGCTCACACATCGGCCGTGAACCTGTCGGAAGACGATCGCTGCGCGGTGTACTTCCGCCTGTGGTTCAACGACATCGATAAGCGACGCTGGGCGCTGCTCACCGACATCTGGTCCGGCTGGATGTTGTGACGATCACATGCGCAGCGACGCGACAGTGTCGGGCCGAGCGCGTCGCGTACCTGCCACGAAGAGCCATTCCGGCGCTGCCGCGCCGTGGCGATTCTTAGTATCATCCGCAGTCGTACGGGTTCAGGCGCGCGAGTAGGCTGCGATGCAAGACAACGGGTTCGATTTTTGGACCTTCCTGCCCATCACGGTCCTAAGCATCGGTTTTGCGATCGGTAACTTCTTTCTGGCCAAACGTCTGGGCAAGAACCAGATCCTCTGGGTCGTGCAATCGCTCGTGCCGACTCCAACATCGGCTTCCTCTACT
>JACQAI010000670.1 GCA_016195115.1 Pseudomonadota bacterium | reverse complement strand
GGGCTCGGCCGAGCCGACCGTGATGATCCGCTCCCTGCGCACGCCGCTCAAGGTGCTGGCGGTGATGGGCCAGTCGGGCACCTACATCAAGCTGACGGCGCGGCCGCAAATCACCGACGTCAAGCAGATCAAGAAATACGGCATCGTGCCCGGCACGGTCAGCGACTTCTCGACCGCCAAGCTGTTGAGCAAGTACAAGATCGCGCCGAGCTCGGTCGAGATGGTCAAGAGCGGTCCGCCGGAGTTCCCGGCGCTGCTGTCGCGCGGCGACGTCGACGCCTACTTCTTGTGGGAGCCGTGGCCGACCAACGGCGTCAAGCTCGGCGCCAAGGTGCTGCTGACCAGCGGCGAGGTCGGCTACGCCTACAACATGTGGGTGGTCACCACCGCGGCGTGGTTCGACGGTCACAAGGCCGAGGCGCGCGCGCTGATCGGCGCGCTCGCCCAGGCGTGCAAGACGGTCTCGAGCGACCCCGACAAGGCGGCGGTGGCCAACCAGGCGGTTGCCAAGATCCCGCGCCAGACGTCGATCGACCTGTTGAAGGAGGTCGACTGCAAGGTGCGCGACTTCACGCCCGCCGATCTCGTGACCTACAAGGAGATCGCCGACTTCCTGGTCGAGCGTAAGGTCACGCCGACCTTGGCCGACGTCGACAAGCTGATCCAGGTCGGCTTCTACAAAGAGTGAGGCGCACGCGCGTGACGCTCCGGTCGAGCCCCGTCGCGTGAGCGCGGTCGCGACCGACGGCAGGAGCGCGCGGGTCGCCGGCGCCGAGATCCGGCTCGCCGGCGTCGCGGTCGAGCTCGGCGGCCACCGCATCGTCTCGGAGATCGATCTCCGCATTGCCGAGGGCGAGCTCGTCTGCCTGCTCGGGCCGAGCGGCTGCGGCAAGTCGACCCTGCTCAACGTCATCGCCGGCTTCCTGCCGGTGAGCGCCGGCGCGGTCAGCGCCGGCGGGCGGCCGATCGTCGGCCCGGGGCTTGATCGCGGCGTGGTGTTCCAGAGCGCCGAGGCGCTGTTCCCCTGGCTGACCGCGCGCCAGAACGTCGAGTACGGGCCGCGGCGACGCGGCGTGCCGGCCGCCGAGCGCACCGCCGCGGCCAGCCGCTACCTCAACATGGTCGGGCTGCGCCACGTCGTCGACCGCTTCCCCGACGAGCTGTCGGGCGGCATGCGTCAGCGCGTCCAGCTCGCGCGCGTCCTGGTCAACCAGCCGCCGGTGGTGCTGATGGACGAGCCGTTCGGCGCGCTCGACGCCCAGACCCGCGCGGTCATGCAGACCGAGCTGGTGCGCCTCTGGCAGGCGACGCGCTCGACCATCCTGTTCATCACCCACGACATCGCCGAGGCGATCCTGCTTGCCGACCGCATCGTCACCATGACGGCCGGCCCCGACGCGCGGCTCAAGACGGTGGCGCCGGTGAGCCTGACGCGGCCGCGCGACCTGCTCGATCCCGCGGCGGTCGCGCTCTACCGGCAGCTGCGCGACGACATCGGCACCGAGGTCACCAAGACCCTGCAGGCCCAGGGCTTGGCGAGCGCTGCGGAGATGACGGCGTGAGCAGCGTGCCCTCGCAGGAGGGCGTCGCGACCGCCGCGGCGCCGGCGCCTGCCGGCCGGCTGTCGGTGCTGCTCGCGACGCGGCTTGGCCGCATTCTCACCGGCGTCGCGTCGGTGGCCGCCGGCGTCGTGATCTGGGAGCTGGTCAGCCAGCGCACCAACCCGGTGTTCCTGCCGTCGCCCTGGCTGACCTTGAGCTCGGTCGGCGAGCTGTGGGACGACGGCACCTTGACCGAGTCGATCTTCGCGTCGAGCGGCCGCATCCTGACCGGTTGGGGCCTCGGCATCGTGATCGGCATCCCGATCGGCATCGTGATGGGCCACTTCCAGATCGTACGCCGACTGCTCGACCCCTATATCGAGTTCTTCCGCTTCATCCCGCCGATCGCGTTCGTCACGCTCGCGGTGATCTGGCTCGGGCCCGGCGAGGCCTCCAAGGTCGCGCTGATCCTCTACACCACGATTTTCATCGTCATGCTCAACACCATCGCGGGCGTGCTGTCGGTCAGCGAGCTCCGGCTGCGCGCCGCGGCGTCGCTCGGCGCCGGCCGGCTCAGCACGCTGATGACCGTGATCGTACCTTCGACCGTGCCCTACATGGTGACCGGCTCGCGCATCGCCATGGGCAACTCGTTCCTCACCATCGTGTCGGCCGAGATCGTCGCCGCCCAGCAGGGTTTGGGCTCGCTCATATGGACCTCGCGCAACTACGGCCGCACCGAGTGGGTGTTCGTCGGCATCATCATCCTGGGTGCGCTCGGCTTCCTGTTCGACCGCATCGTGCGCGTCGTCGCCGGCCGGCTGCTACGCCGCTACGGCGTTGCGGTCTGAGGGCTAGGCGAGCCCCATCTGGGTCAGCGCGGCGCGGCCGAGCACGCCGTCGGGCCGAGCCAGGCTCTCGATGAACTCGAAATGATTGACGCCGTCGCCGCGGAGCAGCGGCGCGCGGTGGCCGGCGGCGGCGATCGCGGCGTGGAAATCGCGGGCATGGCGGCGGAACTCGTCGGTGTCGTGCTCGGCATAGGCGACGATCACCGGACAGCCGAGCCGGGCGGCGTGGCGCTGCGGGCTCAAGGCGTGCTCGGTCGCGTCGGTCAGCGTGACGTAGGCGCTGCGCGCGCTGAGCCGCACCGGCTTGAGGTCGTAGGAGCCGCTGACCAGCAGCGCGCTCTTGACCACGTCCGCGGGCAATCCGAATTCGCCTGGCCAATCGGTCTCGCACAGCAGCGCGCTGAGGTGGGCGCCCGAAGAGTGGCCCGAGACGTGGAGGCGCGCCGGGTTGCCGCCGAGCTCGACGGCGTGGCGATAGAGCCAGGCGACGGCGCGGCGCACCTGCGCCACCATCTCGCCGAGCTCGACGGTCGGCAGCAGGGCGAAGTCGAGCGCGGCGAAATGCGCGCCGGCGCCGACGAACAGCGGCGCGGCAGCCGCGCTGTCGCGGGCGCTCATGCGCGTCCAGGCGCCGCCGTGGACGAACACGTGGATGGGCGCGCCGGGGCCGGCCGCGCGATAGAGGTCGAGGGTCTCGGGCGCGCTGTCGCCGTAGCGCAGCACCTGCGGCGCGCCGAGTCGGGCGC
>JACQAI010000669.1 GCA_016195115.1 Pseudomonadota bacterium | reverse complement strand
TCGACGAGTCCATCGAATTGTTCGCCGAGGTCGCCGCGGTCAATCCCGCCGGGATGAAGTCGGACGAATTCTATTTCGCGCTGCTGGAGTATCCGGATCCCGCCAAGGCGCTCGCCGTGGTCGACCGGCTGCTCTCATCGTTTCTCTTCGTGACCAAGATGATCGAGTTGCGCGGCCGCTTGCTCCGAAAGCAGGCCGCTGCGGCGGGCCAGCCGGGTCCCGACATCGAGGGGATCGGCGATAGCCATGCGGTCACCAACTTCTCATCGATCGCGCGCTGTCGGGTTCATTGGATCGGGCCGCGGACGATGCATCACGTGGCGCGTCAGTCGATCGATCTCGCCGCGCTCGGGATCGGCGCCGGCGCCCGCTTGGTCGTGGTGCTCGGCGAAGTCGACTGCCGCTGCCACATGGTCGAGATGATGGTGCAGACCGGCATGCCCGCCGCAGCCCTCTGTCGCCGCGTCGCCAGCGGCTTCGTGGCATCGCTCGAGCGCACGATGGCACGCGGCGGCGCGGTCAAAGCGGCGATCTGCTCGATCCTGCCGCCGCCGCAGGTCGTCGATCGCGACCACCCCGACCATGTTGCCAATGCCGAGAACCTCGAATTTCCCGTCGTGGGATCGGCCGAGGAGCGCCGCCAGATGGCGGTCGCGCTGAACCAGGCATTGGCCGAGGCGGCCGACCGGCGCGGTATCGGCTATCTCGACATCGTCGAGCCGTTCGTCGACTACGCCGGTTTCCTCGACCCGGCCAAGAGCGGCGGCGGCTTTCATGTCGACTTTCGTCTGACCGATCCGATCGCGGCGCGGCTGGCCGCTCTGTTCGGTCCGCCGCCAGCTGCCTGAGCTGGGGCGACGGTCTTTCAGCGCAGCGCGCGCGGCAGCCACAGCGCGATATCGGGCCAGAGCAGTACGATCAGCAGGCATAGGACCTGAATCACCATGAAGCCGCCCATGCCACGGTAGATCGTGCTCAGGCTCCACTGCGGTACGACGTTTTTGAGGTAGTAGGCCGACATCGCCACCGGCGGGCTTAAGAAAGCGGTTTGGAGATTTACCGCGACCAGCGCGCCGAACCAGATCAGCAGGTCGAGCTTGGACAGGCCGAGATTGAGCTTCTCGACCACCGGCAGGACGATCGGCAGGAACACGAGCACGATCGGCGGCCATTCGAGCGGCCAGCCGAGGATGAAGATCAGCAGCATGATGAGGAGCAGCTTGGCGGTGTCGGGCACCGGCATGTGGATCAGCCAGTCGGTGATCAGCGAGGAGGTGCCCAGCTTGGTGAACAGCGCGCCGAACACGTTGGATGACACCGCGAGGAACAGCACCATGCTCGACGTCACCATGGTCGAGATCGCCGCGCTCTTGAGGCCCGCCCATGTCAGGCGGTGGTAGGCCAGCGCCAGCATGGTCGCGCCGAATGCGCCGCACGAGGCGGCCTCGGTCGGCGTCGCCAGGCCGGCGATGATGGTGCCGAGCGTGAAACCGATCAGGCAGGCGAGCGGCACGACCCCGACCAGGAACTCCTTGAGGATCACCGTCGCGCGGTGAACGCGCTCCTCGGGCGGCACCGGCGGCCCGAGCGCCGGATTGAAGAAGCTCAAGGTCATCGTATAGAGAATGTACATGCCGGCGAGCAGAAAACCGGGTCCGAATGCCGCCGAGTAGAGCATGTTGACCGGCACGCCCATGGTCGGGCCCATGACCACGAGCATGACGCTGGGCGGGATCAGGATGCCGAGGGTGCCGCCGGCGGCGATCGCGCCGGCCGACAGCTTGGCGTCGTACTTGGTCTTGATCATGATCGGCCCGGCCATGATGCCGAGCACGGTAACCGCGGCGCCGACGATGCCGGTTGCCATGGCAAAGATTGTCGCGGTCAGGATCACGGCGAGATAGAGCGCGCCGCGCACCGGCGCCAACAGGTTGCGCAGCGCCAGGAACAGGCGCTCCATCAGCCCGGCCTGCTCGGTCATGAAGCCCATGAAGATGAACAGCGGCACCGCGGCCAGGATGTCGTCCTTCATCGTGCCCCAGATCTGCAGGTAGGCGAGATTGAAGGTCTGGGCGGTGCCGAGCCCGAACGAACCGCAGGCGAGCGCGAGGAACAACAGGGTGAAGGAGATCGGGAAGCCGATGAAGATCACGCCGACCATGCCGAGCAGCATCAGGAGGCCGAGCAGCTCGGGACCCGTCATCGCGCGCCCCTCGGCCTAGACTTCGATCTTGTCGTGATGCGCCAGCACTTCGCCGGTACGCGCCGCCCACAGGCTCTTGAGCAGCTCAGAGATCCCCTGCGCGAACAGCAACAGCGCGCTCAACGGAATCACGCCGCGCAGCGGCCATAGCGGCGGCTTCCACAGGCTGGCGGTCGAGCGCTCGTCGATCTCCCAGGCGTAGATGAAATCGTCGATCGACAACCCGAACAGGATCGCCATCGACGGCAGGAAGAAGATGACGTAGGCCACGCTGTCGATGATGCCCTTGGTGCGCTCGGAGAATTTCTCCCACAACATGTCGCTTCTGACATGCGCGCCGCGCATCAAGGTGAAAGCGCAGCCGAGCATGAACAGGGCGCCGTACGACATGGTCGTGGTGTCGAGCGCCCAGCTGGTCGGCTGGCGGAACAGGTAGCGCATGAACACTTCGACGACATTGGCCACGACCAGCGGCACGATCAGGATGGCGAACCCGTAACCGGTCCAGCGCGTCACCCCGTCGATGACGCGGATGACGCCGCGAAAGCCTTGCTGCGTGGTGGCCATAAGGGGCTCGACGGCGCGGCGCGGGGGCGTCGTTCGGCCCCCGCGCCGCGCCCTCGGCTACTTCTGCTCGGGCCAGTAGTAGTCGGCCTGGATGCTGTAGTTCAGCACCACGAAGCGGCGCGCCGGCACGACCTGCGAGGCGTAGGCGCGCTGGGAGTCGTAGACCTTCTTGAAGAACGGGTTCTTGGCCTCCTCTTCGCGCGCGATCTGGTCCCATGATTCCAGGATCTTGCGCAGGATGTCGTCGGGCGTGCGCTGGATCTTGACGCCGTACTTCTCGCGCAGCTCCTTGAGCGCCTCGGCGTTGAGCTTGTTCATGATCGTCTGCGAGCGGAAGGTCGCCTCCCAGGCGGCGCTCAGCATGATCTGCTGCAGGTCCGGGGTCAGCTTCTTCCAGACGTCGCCGTTGACCAGCAGCTCGAGCACCGTCGCGGGCTCGTGGGTCGACGGCATGTAGTAGTTCTTCCACACCGTCTGGAAGCCGATCTTCATGTCCTCGGCCGGGCCGACCCACTCGCCGCACTCGATGACGCCGCGCTCGCCGGCCGGCACGATCTCGCCGCCCGGCATGTTGACGGTCGCCATGCCGGATTTGGCGAATACCTCGGCCGTGATGCCGGTCTCGCGGCACTTGCGGCCCTTGAGGTCGTCCCAGTTGGCGACCGGGCGGGCGAACCAGCCGAGCACCTGATTGGCGACCGAGGTCATCGGAATCGGGACGACGTTGCGCTTGAGCTGGTCCTGGTAGAGCTCGCGATAGAGCTCCATGCCGCCGGCGTCGTGCAGCCAGCCCATGTAATCCATCATGTCCATGCCGAGCGGGCCGCCGGGCGCTGGCCCGAACAAGGTCGCGGCGCGCTGCTTGCCGACCCAGTAGGCCGGTGCGGTGTGGCCGCCGTCGATCACCTGCTTGTGCACGGCGTCGAGCACCTCGAAGGCGGGCACAATGGTGCCCGCGGGCAGCACCTCGATCTCGAGGCGGCCGCCCGACAGCTGCTTCACGCGCTCGGCCCAGAACTTCAGATTGTCGAAGATCGTGCTGGCCGACGGAAAGCTCGCCTGGAAGCGCAGCTTGGTCGGCGCCTGCGCGGCCGCCGGCAGCGCCGGGCCCGCGATCAATAGCGCCGCCACGGCGGCGCACGTCAGCCATCGCAATGGATGCATGGTTTCCCCCTTTGACCCTCATGCGTAGGTCTCATGGGCGCCGGTCGAGGTGCCGGCGCCGATGCCCACAGTCTTGCCCACGATCTCATGATGCGTGCGCCGGAGGCTTTCGGCCCGCGCGTCGTGGTGTGCCGAGAGGCTATCGACGCGACTTCGGGGGGTCAACGCCGGCGCGGCGCGCCGTCACGCTGGATGGCGTGCGAAATGCTCGAGGCGCAGGGCGCTGATGCGTGTCGGCGCCTGGTCGGAGCTGGAGTGGCCGATGCCGGGTAGGATCTCGGACATGGCTCCGATGGACACGGCCTTGCGCGAGTTGAGGGCCGAGATCGCCAAGCAGACGTCGCACAAGGTGCGCAAGCTGCGTGAACGGGCAGGTTTGTCGCAACGTCGTGCCGGCCATCTTCTCGGCGGTGGCCCACGCGCCTTTCAGAAATACGAGACCGGCCAAGTTGAGCCGAGCGTGGCGGTGCTCAATCTCCTGACGCTGATCGCCAATGATCCCTCGCGGCTGGATGAGCTCATGAGCGCCGACATGGCGGAGCGGCCGGCCTACCCCGCCTTCGCGCGCGCCCATAGTGCCGCGGCGGCGGCAGCGCCGTCGCGGCGGATCTGATCCACGTCGGCGCGGGTCGGGCGGCCGTCCTGGACGATGACCTCGCCGTCGACCATCACGAGCGCGACGTCGCGGCCGTGCGCGACGTGGGTCAGGGTGCCGAGCGGGTCGTGTGCCGGGGTCAGATGGACGCGGCGAAAATCGAGCGCCACCAGGTCGGCCTTCTTGCCGACCGCCAGGCTGCCGATGTCGTCTTCCATGCCCATGGCGCGGGCGCCCTCGATGGTCGCCATGGCGAGCGCGTCCTCGGGCTGCCAGCCGCCGGTCACCTGGCCGGCTTGCAGGCGCGAGATCGCCACCGCCCAGCGCAGCACCTCGACCATGTCGGCGTGCATGTTGTCGGTGCCGAGCGCGATGCGCGCGCCCGCGTGGCGGAGTTTCAATGTGGGGGCCATTGTCCCGCCGGTGGCGTTGCCCTTGGGGATGTGCGCGACCGTGACGCGCGCGCGGCCGATGCGCGCGATGTCGGCCTCGGTCAGATGGATACAGTGGGCCGCGATCAAGCGGTCGTTCAGCAGGCCGACGTCGTCGAGCAGCTCGGCCGGGGTCTTGCGGCTGCGCTCGGCGATGCGCTGGTTCTCGACCGTGCTTTGCGACAAATGCGTGGCGACGCGCAGGCCGTGCTTTTGGGCGGTCTTCGCGATCGTCTTGAGGAAGCGGTCGGAGCAGGTATCGGGCGCGTGCGCGGCCAGCTGCACGCCGGTGCGCCCGCCCGGGCTGTTGTGGAAGCGCTCGGCGAGGGTCAGCGCCGCCTGCAGGGTTTCGGCGCCGATGGCGTCGTCGTGTACCCAGCGACCCGTCGAAACTCCGGAAAAATCGACGTCATGGATGCGGTTGCAGGCATGCACGCGCAAGCCAAGCTCGGCCATCGCCGGCAGGGTCAGGTCGGCGTGCACATAGGTGTCGTTGATCAGGGTCGAGCCGAACAGCATGGCCTCGCAGGCGCCCAGCCGCGCCAGCGCGATCGCCTCGTCGGGGCGCACCATGTGGCCCTGCGGAATGCCGGGCGTATAGGCTGGCGCAAACCCGAGGTC
>JACQAI010000667.1 GCA_016195115.1 Pseudomonadota bacterium | reverse complement strand
TAGGCCATGGGCGTCAACAGCATCAACAACAGCCTCTACACCGCACTGTCGGGCATCCAGACAGCGCAGGCGCTGCTCAACACGACGACGCGCAACATCACCAACGCGCAGACGCCGGGCTATGTCGTCAAGACCCAGCAGGCGGTCTCGAACGCGCCGACCGGCGGCGTGCTGCCGAGCGCGATCCAACGCTTCATCGACGCCGCGTTGCAGCAGAAGCTGCGCACCAACAACGCCGACGCCGCGTTCACCCAGGTCCGCGCCGACGCGCTGACCAAGATGAACCAGCTGGCCGGCGATCCGGCCAACGGCACCTCGATCAGCGCCAAGATCAACATCCTGCTGTCGGCGTTCCAGGACCTCGCCGCCAACCCGCAGGACGCCGCGGTCGGCGAGAACGTCCTCAACGCCGCGCACGACCTGGCGCTGACGTTCAATGAGCAGAACGACGCGCTCATGCAGCTGCAGCAGGTTGCGCGCTCCAACGTCACCAGCGAGGTCACCCAGATCAACAGCGACCTGCAGCTGATCTCCTCGATCAATCAGAAGGTCGTCAACGCCCAGGCCAACGGCCAAGACGCGACCGATCTTCAGGATACCCGCGACAACGCGGTCAACGACCTGTCGAAGCTGATCGGGGTCCACGCCTTCATCGACAATCAGGGCGTGCTGCAGGTCCTGAGCAACGACTACCACCCGCTGGCCGGCCTCTACGCCGAGGTCGTGACGTTCAACAACGTGACCAACCAGCTCAGCGTGTCGGGCCACCTGCTCAACAACGTCAACGGCGAGCTCGGCGGCAACCTCCAGGTCATGACCGGCGATGCGCAGCAGCGCCTCGAGAATCTGAGCGAGGTCGCCAACCAGCTGACCTCGGCGTTCCAGGCCCTGCCGACCAGCATGGTCGGGCTCAAGGGCACCCTGGAAACCGCCGCCGCGTCGATCGGTCCCGACATCGCGATTCCGGGCGTGACCAAGCTGGTCACCGACAACGGCAGCCAATACAGCGCAACCCTGGTCTACCGGCCGACCGCGGCCGGCGCCAGCACCTATCAGGTCGTCGCCTCGAGAATGGTGCCGGTCGAAGGCTCGCCGGCCGTGACGTTCACGGCCTACGCGGCCGGCGCGGCCGGCGTGCAGGGCACCGGCGGCATCGTGCTCGGCACGGTCGACGTGTCGACCAACCCGCCGACCTGGGTCGGCAACGACGTGGCGCTGACGCCGAGCGTCGCCAACACGCAGCCGGGCAAGATCAACGCGCTGTACGCCGACACCACCAACCTGGCGGGCGGCGCCGCCGGCTCCAACGCCGTGACCAACGTCACCACCAACAACGTGATGACGTTGTTCACGCAGTCGGACAACAAGATCCCGAGCACGGCGCTGACCCTGACCGGCGCGCTGCCGGCGTCCGGCGCAGCGCACGCCTTCCCGGGCGACTCGGTGGTGTCGTCGGCGTTCACGCTGACCACCGATCTGGGCAACCAGTACACCGCGACGATCGCCTACCGGCCGACCGTGTCGACCACCAACAACGGCTGGGACGTCGTGATCACCAGCCTGATCCCGATCGGCAGCGCGCCGGCGGTGGCGAGCCTCAATTACAACTCCGCAGCGAGCACCGGCGGCATCGTCATCGGCACGCTCGACACCACGACCAACCCGCCGCCGACCTTCCAGGCGGTCGGCTCGGTCAAGGGCATCCCGGGCGCGGTGAGCGATCCGTCGAAATATCCCGGCCACATCGAGCCGATCATCGGCAACGCCGCCGCCATCGTGGTCGGCGCCGCCTCCGCCGCCGGCGTGCCGGTCGCGACCAACGATGTCTCCGCGCCGTACTACGCGGGCAACATCGAGCTCAATCCCAACATCGGCCTGCGCGCGCTGCAGGTCGGCGACCAGTTCTCCGCCACCGCCGCCAACACCAACGTCGGCGCCGCCGCGGGCGCGGCGCAGACCCTGCTCAACCGCGTCCTCACGTTCTCGACGCTCGGGCTCGCCGGCTCCCAGACCCTGCAGGCCGGCGCGGGCGCGATGACCGTCGGCATCGGCCAGCAGCTCGCCAACGCCAACAACTCGATCGTCGAGCTGACTACCGCCAACACCCAGATCCAGCAGGCGATCGCGCCGAACTCCGAAGTGAATCTCGATAACGAAATGTCGAAGCTGGTCGTGCTGCAGAACCTCTACAACGCCAATGCGCGGGTGGTCTCGACGGTGTCGAAGATGCTCGACACCTTGATCAACCTCCCGACCTGACTGGCGGCCGGAGTTAGACCATGAGTTACATCAACAGCCTGTCGCAGACGCTGTTTCTGCAGAACAAGATCAAGAGCCAGAACCAGCAGCTCACGATCCTGCAGCAGATCGTCGCCAACGGCGGCCAAAAGTCCGACAACTTCGCCGGTTTCACGCCCGACGTCGCGTCGCTCGACCTCCACCTGCGCGGCGGGCTCAAGCGCAACGACGCCTACAAGACCACCATCAGCACGCTGTCGCAGCGCACCCAGTCCATCGAGACCTCGCTGACCAGCGTCGACAGCGCGGTCAACTTCCTGGCCAACACGATCACCCAGCTCAACGCCCAGGACCCGACCGGCGCGGCGGTGCAGCAGACCGCCAAGAGCACGCTGCAGCAGATGATCAGCCAGCTCAACGTGACCTCGGACGGCGTGCCGCTGTTCGCCGGGGTGGCGCTCAACAACGCCGGCGCCGCAAGCTTCCCGCTGACCGACGCGACGACCCTGCGGGCCAATTTCCGCACCTTCGTGGGCGCCGCCCCGGCCTTCGCCAACCCGGCCGCCGGGCAGACCCAGG
>JACQAI010000666.1 GCA_016195115.1 Pseudomonadota bacterium | reverse complement strand
CCGGCCAGTATCTCGGCACGTCGCTGCTGCGCTCGGCGATCACGATGCAGGCGGCGCGCTTCGTGTGGGCCGACGGCGAATCGCGCGAGGCCAGCCGCGAGCTGCGCACCGGGCGCATCGCCGGCATCCATCCGACCGGCGACGGCTATCTCTATCTGTCGGCGCACACCCAGGCGTTCTGGACCGCGCTGTGCGAGACTCTCGAGCTGCCCGAGCTGGCGCGCGATCCGCGCTACGACACCATGCGCAAGCGCGCCGAGCACGACGGCGTGCTGCTGCCCCAGCTGCACGCCGCGCTCCAGCGCCGCCCGGCGGTCGAATGGGAAGGCCTGATGCAGGGTCGGGTGCCGGTCGCGGTGGTGCGCCCGATCGAGGATCTATTCGATCATCCGCAAGTGCTCGCCGAGGGCCTGGTCGCCTCGGTCGAGCACGCCCACCTCGGCCGCTACCGCACCATGACGAAGCCGATCCGCTTCGCCGACACGCCGGGCGCGCCGCCGCGCGGCGCGCCCGCGCTCGGCGCCGACACCGACGGCGTGCTCGCCGAGCTCGGTTTTTCCACGGCCGAGCGCGCCGGGCTCAAGCAGAGCGGCGCAATCGGTTAGCCGACCAGGCGGATCAGCGCCAGGGTCACGGCGATCAGCTGGATGGCGTTGAGCACCGTGCTGAGGCGGTGCAGCAGCCGGAAGCGCGCCGCGGCTGCCGGGTCGCCGCGCGCCGCGCGCTCGCGCGCCTGGTCGATGCGCGGCAGCATGACGAGGCGCGCGAACAGGAAGGTGACCGAGACCCCCGCGAGCGTCAGGGCGTCGGCCGGCGCGATCGTCGTCGACAACACTGCCGCCACCGCGGTGCAGCCCGCCATGACGAGGTAGTAGACCGGGAACAGCTGGCGGATGAACGCGCCCGCGCTCGGCGCCGGCAGCCGGGCGAACACCAACGGGGCGACCACGGCGGCGAAGAACAGCATGCCGCCGAAGGTCGCGGCGGTCGCCAGGATGGCGAGCAGCTTGGCCATGTGTCCCGTGCGGTGCCGCTGCGACGGCGAGCCCCTAGACCTTGGCGATCACCTCGTCGCGGAAGCGGCGCATGTTGGCCAGGGTCTCGTCGAGGCTGGCGCCGCCGAGCCGGAAGTCGACCTGGCTGACGCCCAAGGACGCCAGCTGCTGGATGTCGTCGACCACCGCCTGGTTGTCGCCGGAGAAGATCGTGCGCTCGCCGTCGCTCGCGCGCGGCTGGGCGGCGGCGCCGTGGCGCTGGCTGCGATAGCCGAGCTTGAGGCTGGCCGGCTCGCGGTTGGCCTCGGCGGCGAGCTGGCGCAGCCGCGACAGCGCGGCGCGATAGCGCGAGAAGCTGTCGAGCGGGAAGGTCGGATTGGTCGGGATCGGGTACCAGCCGTCGCCGAGCTTGGCGGCGCGGCGCAGCGCCGGCGGGCTCTCGCCGCCGATCCACAGCGGCGGATGCGGCTTCTGCACCGGCTTGGGATCGAACATGACGTTGGCGAACTTGATGTACTTGCCGTCGAAGCGCGGGTTGTCCTGGGTCCACAGCGCGCGGAACGCCTGCAGGCATTCGTCGGTGACCGCGCCGCGCTCGCGGAACGGCGGCGCGCCCAGCGCCTCGAACTCCTCCTGCATCCAGCCGGCGCCGCAGCCAACCGAGATGCGGCCGCCCGACAGCACGTCGATGGTCGCGATGATCTTGGCGGTCAGCACCGCGGGCCGGTGCGGCACCACCATCACGGAGGTGTGGAAGCGGATGCGCGAGGTCTGGCCGGCCAGCCACGCGACCGCGGTCAGCTGCTCCTGCAGGTCGTTGTTCTGCAACAGCGGAAACGCGCCGGTCTCGCTGTAGGGGTAGGGCGCGCGGATGTCGCGCGGGATCAGCACGTGGTCGCCCAGGGTCAGGAAACCGAAGCCGAGCGCCTCGGCCTCCTTGGCGATCCGCGCCATCACGGCCGGGGTCGCCCACGGACCGCGCGTCGGAATATCGGTTCCGATCAGCATTCAGATCTCCCTATGACTGGACAACAGACATCAGCGGACAGACGACGACTGTCGTCTGCCTTCGGTCGTCTGTCTTCTGTTTTTTGTGTTCTCTCTACGCCGTCGCGGCCGAGGCTGGCGCCTTGGTCATGATCAGCTTCTTGAAGAACGCCCAGACCTCGGGCGGCGAGTCGTCGGCATAGGTCAGCGAGGTGCGCCGCGAGTCCGGGTCGATCCGGACGATGCGGATCGGGATGCTGACCGGCGCCGCGTTGGGCATGAACACGCTGATGCTGCACTCCTGGCCCGGCTCGACGTTGGTCGGGGCGCATTCCTGCAGCAGGATGCCGGAGATCGACCAGTTGACGGTCTGGAAGGTCGCGCTCGCCAGGGTCACGGCGAGCACCGGGTCGGCGTAGCGCTTGGCGCCGCGCTGCTCGTTCTTGGCCCGCGCCACCATCGCGGGGGCCTCCTCGGCCGGCTTGGCGCGGGTCGGGCCGTCGTTCTTGATGTTGCTGGTCAGCTCGGCCGACTCGAGCGTCATCTCGGTCGCCTTCTTGAACTCCTCGCTGGCGCCGCGCGCCAGGGACTTGGCGAGGAAGGCTTTGGCGACCGCGATGGCGCGCAGCTTGTCGGCGGTGCGGCTCTCCAACCCGTAGGAAATCGCCTTGCGCAGCGCGTGGTCGGTCGCCTTCTGGTAGCCGGTCAGCTCCAGAGCCTTGATCTCGGTGAGCGCCGCGAGATTGACGTCGACTGGCATGCGCGGTTTGCGGGTCAGCTCGATGACGCGCTGGGCGCGCTCTTCCATCGCCTTGATGTTCGGCGTCAGCGCGGCGAGCCGCATCTGATTCAACTCATGCTGGCAGTCGAGCTTCAGGCGCTCAACTTCCTCGTCGATCGGCCCCTCTCTGAACCCACCACGACTCATCGGTACCCGCCTCCCGCGAGGAACTGCATAGCTCAAATTCTAACCCAAATCACCGGGTCGATGAAACTGGCGTTTCGGTTCGGGCCAGTCTTTTTCGGGCGGCCCGGCGCGCTCCGGCAACCGCCGGAGAGGCCAGCAAAGCTGCGGTGTCCCACATCCCTATCCACAGGGTTGCTCACAAATCGGTGGATAACCGAGTCAAGCGGTTTAACGGCGCCGCCGCCGAATCCGCGGGCGGCGTTACATTTTTGTGGCGCCGGCCGACCCGGTTGGCCGCCGGATTAAATCGCCGCCATCCGGGGAGATTTGGCCCGCTCGCCGCCAAATCACAGGGCAGATCCACGACCCAATCGGAGGACTGCCATGAAACGAAAGCTCGCCCTGTTGCTGCTCGCACTGCCGCTGGCCTTGTCGGTGCTCGCTGGCTGCACGGTGGTCTACGACGGCCACCCGCGTCCCTATCATCATTACTATTGGCGCTGAGGGACCATCCTGGTTGCTCGCCCGCCCGTTGGCCGCCGGCGCGGCAGGGGCGCAGCCCCGCGAGCGCCACGCAGACTTTTGGGTCGCTCGCGGCTTCGCCTGCCGCTTAGAAGCGCGGCCCGCCGACGAAGCGGTTGAGCGCCAGCGGATCGGCCCAGACGCGGCGCTGGACCTCCTCCAGGGCGGGCCGCACGCGGGCGAAGCCGTCGCGCGAGCGCGCGAAGTCGCGCCGCACCGTCGGCATGGCGCGCTCGACCAGGCGGCGCAGCGCGGCCTCGTCGACCGTGGCCATGCGGCGGTCGCGCACGACCACCCGGCCGTTGACCATCACGGTCTCGATCGCGCGGCCGGCGTCGGCGAACACGAGCTGACGGACCGCGCTGTTGAACGGCACGTAGGCCGGATCGGCGAGATCGAGGATCAGGAGATCGGCCGCCATGCCGGTGCGTACCGCACCGAGCTTGTCGGCGAGGCCCGCTGTACGGGCGCCGCCCAGGGTGGCGGCGCGTAGCGCCGTCGCTGCGGTGATCGGGGTCGGCCCCGGCGTGCTGACCGCCGCCATCAGGCAGAACAGCTTCATGACCTCGAACAGGTTCTGGACGTCGCTGCAGCTCGAGTTGTCGCAGCCCAGGGCAAGGTTGACCCCACGCGCGTGGTAGTCGAGCAAGGGGGCAACGCCACTCTTTAGCTTGAGGTTGCTCAGCATGTTGAGCACGACGTTGGTGCCGGTCGCGGCGATGCGGTCGAGCTCGGCGGCGTCGGGCCACACGCCGTGCGCGATCGTGACGTGCGGCCCGAGCAGGCCGGACGCTTCCAGGAGCTTGACGGCCGAGCCGTCGAACGCATCGAGGTGGTCGCGGGCGAAGACGCGCTGGGCGCGCGTCTCGTAGCAGTGGGTGTAGACCGGGATGGCGCGCTCGCGCGCCAGCGCGCCGACCGCGGCGAGCAGCGCCGGCGTGCAGCGCTGCGGCGCCGACGGCGACAGCGCCCAGCGCACCATGCCGCCGCGGTCGCCGATGCGCGCGATCTGCCTGGTGACGAAGTCGATCTGTGGTCCGAAGTCGTCGCGCGCGGTGCCGACCAGCGGCTTGAGTTCGTCGGGCAGCAGCTCGGCGAGCCACGGGATGGTGTCGACCTGCGACAGATCGCGAATGCTCACCGACAGGATCACGCGGATGCCGGCGTCGCGATAGGCATCGAGGATGGCGTCGACGTGGTCGTCGTTGAGCGGCACCAGGGTCGCCATGTCCTGGATGGTGGTGCTGCCGTTGCGCAGGCAGTCGACCGCGCCCAGCAAGGTACGGGCGTAGATCTCCTCGGTGCTGCGGCCGATCGCGAGCGGGCCGCACAAGGTGCCCCACTGCTCGAGCGGCAGATCCTCCATCAGGCCGCGCGCCAAGGTGTCGTAGGAGTGATAGTGCGCGTTGACCAGCCCTGGCACGATCAGGCGGCCGGCGGCGTCGATCACGGCGGCGCCGGCGGTGCGCGCGGCCGGCAGGTCCGGCGCGACCGCGGCGATGCTGGTGTCCTCGATCAGGACGTCGGCGAGCGTCGGCTGGTCGAGATCGCCGTCGAGATCCAACACCCGGCCGCCGCGGATCAAGGTCTTGACCGGTGCTGAGGTCATGGTGCCGCGTCCCTACAATCGAGCGGATGCTGTATGCTGGGCGGCGGCGAAGGGGGGATGCAAGTGAGATCCTCGAGCCCATGGGCGCGCCCGAGAGCCTGATCGCGGCGATCGCGGCGCAGATCGCCGAGACCGCCGGCTTTACGGGCTGCGCGACCTTGTCGCTGCGCGTGCGCGCGGCGCTGCGCGAAGTGCCGCGCGAGGCGTTCGTGCCGGCGTCGGAGCGCAAGCTCGCCTACGTCAACCGGGCGCTGCCGATCGGCCATCGCCAGACCATCTCGCAGCCTTTTGTGGTTGCCTTGATGACCGAGCTGCTCGACGTCGGCCCCGGCGACCGCGTGCTCGAGATCGGCACCGGGTCGGGCTACCAGGCCGCCGTGCTGAGCAGGCTGGTCGCGCAGGTCTACTCGGTCGAGCTGATCGCCGAGCTCGCCGCGCGGGCGCGCCGCAGCTTGGCGGATCTCGACTACACGAACGTCGAGATTCGGGTCGGCGACGGCGCGGAGGGTTGGCTCGAGCATGCGCCCTACGACGCCATCATCGTCACCGCCGCGGCGCCCGAGCTGCCGCCGGCGCTGGCCCGTCAGCTCAAGCCGGGCGGCCGGTTGGTGGCGCCGATCGGTCGCGCCCACGACCACCAGATGCTGTGTCTGTGCACCCTGACGCCGCGCGGCACGCTCGCCACGCACCGGGTGCTGCCGGTTGCCTTCGTGCCGCTGCGCCGCGCGCCGCCGCCGGCCCGCGCCTAGCGCGGCAGGGGGCGCAGCCCCCGCGAGCGCAGCAAAATCCCTGGCGCGGCCCTGGCACCCGCCGCGCTACTTGTTTCTTTGGCGCTCGCGGGGCTTACGCCCCTGCCGCGCCAGCCGTGGGTCGCGGACGCCCAACCGGCGGCGGAATCACGGGCTGCGCCGCGGTTTGCCGGCTAGAGTGGCCCCGGAATTGCTGTGCACCGCGACCATGAGAGACGACGTGCCCGAGCCGTCCGGTCAATCGCTGCTGCTTGATGGAATTTCCCATCGCTACGGCGCCGCGACGGCGGTCGACGACGTCACGCTCGACATCCGCGGCGGCGAGCTGATCGCGCTCTTGGGCCCCTCGGGTTGCGGCAAGACCACCTTGCTGCGGGCGATCGGCGGCTTCATCGAGCAGACCCGGGGGCGTGTCGTGGTCGGCGGCCAGGCGATCGACCACCTGGCGCCCAACAAGCGCGGCGTCGGCATCGTGTTCCAGAACTACGCGCTGTTTCCGCACATGACCGCGGCGGAGAACGTCGCCTACGGCCTGGAGGCGCACGGCACCGCCCGCGCGGCGGTGCGTACACGCGTCGCCGAGATGCTCCAGCTCGTCAAGCTCGGGCATTTGGCGCGACGATATCCCAAGGAGCTGTCGGGTGGTCAGCAGCAGCGCGTGGCGCTGGCGCGCGCGCTCGCCGTGAGGCCCTCCATCCTGCTGCTCGATGAGCCGTTCGGGGCGCTCGACAAGAATTTGCGGCTCGACATGCAGATCGAGATCAAGCGCATCCAGCGCCTGT
>JACQAI010000665.1 GCA_016195115.1 Pseudomonadota bacterium | reverse complement strand
TGGGCAGGGTCGCGCAGCCGAAGAACATGACGTCGTAAACCACGACCTCGTAGCCGGCACCGAGCAGCTGCGGCACCAGGATGTTGCCGACATAACCGGCGCCGCCGGTGACCAGTACCTTCGAAATCCCGTTCGCGTTCATTCGTAGCCTCGTCGTGGAACCTGGAAGCTCAGCCTGCCGCGCGAGCGGGTTGAGACGCGATGCTGAACCCGGCGGCCTGGGCATCGCGGTGGAACATCTCGACGGTCTCCAGCGAATACGCCGCGAGGTCCTTGCCGACCAAGGTCAGCTTGGCGAGCACGTCGTGCGTCACCGTGATGATGTGGCAGCCGATGTCGTCGGCCTGGAAGATGTTCAGGAGCTCGCGCGGGCTGGCCCAGATCAGCTCGGCCTTGGGCTTGGCCTTGAGGATGTCGACGGCCTCGGCCATCAGGGGCACCGGGTCGCGGCCGGTGTCGGCGATGCGGCCGGCGAACACCGACACGATCGCCGGTGTGCGCGCCGCCAGGCACGCGGTCACCTGGCGTACTTGGTCGAGCGTCATGATCGCCGTGACGTTGACCGCGATCCCGGCGCTGGACAGGCGCTGGATGACCGGCCCGCAGAACCCGCCCTTGGTCGTGGTCACCGGGATCTTGACGTTGACGTTCGGTCCCCAGCTGGCGATCTCGCGCGCTTGGCGCTCCATCTCGCCAAACTCGTCGGCGAAGACCTCGAACGACACCGGCCGGTCGGGCACCGCGGCCAGCACTTGGCGCGCGAACGCCGCGTAGTCCGTCACCCCGGACTTGCGCATCAAGGTCGGGTTGGTCGTGAAACCCTTGATCACCGGGTTGGCGTAGAGCTTGACGATTCCGGGCAGATCGGCGCCGTCGGCGAAGATCTTGACCCGGAGATCAGCCACCGTGCGCATGTCGTTCCCCTTCCGTGGCATGCAGGATCATAGTGCAGGCCTCGGCCAGTGATGAGACCGAAAAATCCGGCTCGGAGCGCTGCTCGGCATAGCCGGATTCGATCAGCACGGTTCGGCAGCCGGCGGCCCGCCCGGCGTCGACGTCGCGCCAGCGGTCGCCGATCATGAAGCTGCGCCCGAGATCGAGCCGCCAGTCGCGCGCGGCATCGAGCAGCAGGCCGGGCTTGGGCTTGCGGCAGGCGCACCGGTCGGCATCGGCATGGTAGCAGACGCGCACGTCGTCGAGCGCCAACGCGGCACAGAGCGCGCCGTTGATCGCTTCGACGACCTCGCGTCGCTGCTTGCCGTTGGCGACGTCGGGCTGGTTGGTCACGACGATCGTGCGGAAGCCGGCGTCACGCAGTGCCGCGATGCCCTCGCGCGCGCCGGGCAGGATCACGAGCTCGCCGAGCGACGCCGGGGGATACGGCTTGCCGGCGCGCACCACCGCGGCGTTGATCGTGCCGTCGCGATCGAGGAACACGGCCGGCGCGCCGCTCATCGCGCCGCCAAGCCTTCCCATTTCGCTTCGTTGATGCCGAGCCGCGGATGCGACACCAGGCAATGCCAGACGACCGCCTGATAGCCCTCCGACAGCGGCGTGACCGCCTTCGCATCGACCGTCGGGATGACGATCACCTCGTCGCCGACCTTCTTGGTGAAGCCGCCGTCGCGGCCGACCACGCCGAAGATCTTGAGGCCGCGCGCTTTGGCCTCCTCGAGCCCGCGCACGATGTTGGCGCTGACGTTGCGCACGGCATCGCCGCCGCCGACCGAGAACACGAACACCGCATCCTTGGCGTTGGCGCGGCTGGTGCGCAGCCAGGCCGCGAACACCGTCTCCCAGCCCTCGTCATTGGTGCGCGCGGTGAGCTCGGAGACGTTGTCCACCGGCGTATAGGCCTCGATGCCGCACAGCTTGCGGAAATCGTTGACCGCGTGGCTGCAGTTCCCGGCGCTGCCGCCGACCCCGAGGAAGAACAGCCGTCCGTTGCGCTCGCGCAACGCGATCAGCGCCTCGGCCAAGCGCTCGATCGCCTTGCGGTCGATGGTGCGGGCGATCTCCGCAACCTGATCGAAATATGTGTCGGAGTGGGTCATGCCGGCGACTGCGTTACAGCTCGATTCCCTCGGCTGGCGCGCTCGGATCAATATACGCGATGTAGGAGCGGCCCCACCATCCGATATCCAGGTGGCGCACGAAGCGGAACCGGCTGCGCGCCCGGAACTCGCGGAACGCCCGGGCGACGCCCTTGGCCGGCGAGCCCTTGTAGCCGGCGAACAGGTCGTCGATGTAGAGCACCGTGCCTTCCTGCAGCAGCGGCTCGATGAAGTCGAACACCGGCACGGCCGATTCGTAGAGATCGCAGTCGATGTTCACCAAGGCGAGCTTGTTCTCGGTGTCGAGGAACTTCTGGCGCAGCGCCGAGGTCAGGCTGTCGTTGTAGAAGCCCTTGATCGGCGTCACCCGGTCGACGTAGATGCCGTGCTCGCGCACCATGGTCATGAACTGGTCGACCGTGGTGGTGAGCGCGCCGCGGGTCCAGATCTCGACACTGTGGCCACTCGAGTCGGGCAGCCCTTCGAAGCTGTCGAAGGCGAAGAATTTCATCGAATCGGCGTTGTGCCGGCGCGCCTCGGTCAGCGCCATGCGGAAGGTCCGGCAGCGATGGCAGCCGAACTCGTGATAGTCGCCGCGCACCCGATTGTCGGTCAGGAAGTCGAACGTCTTGATGAAGAAGCGATATTTCTCGATCTGACGGTTGTTCTGGTTGAAGGCGATCTCGTCGTCCTTGCCCCAGCCCTTGAGCTCGTCGCCGTTGGCCAGCTTGACCCAGGGCTCGCCGGCGACCGGCTCGACGGCGAAGGGAGGCTGGTTCCGGCTGCTCATGGGTCCGACCGCTGCTGATGGTGCGTGGGCCCTGGTCGAGCCCGGCCTAGCGAGGGACTAGGGCTCAGCCACGGCGTGGGGACTGCTAGTGGCATGGGGACCCTGTTGTCAACCCGCGCTGACCGAGCCCTCGGGGGGCTTATGGCGCGCCCCTGATGATCGCCCGGATGGCGTCCCAGGCGGGCCGGCCGGCGGCGGTCAGCAGGGCGCCATCGCGCACCCGCGGGTCGTAGGGCCGGCCGTCGACGAACCCGGAGGTCGCGCCGGCCTCCTCGGCGATCAGCACGCCCGCGGCGTGGTCCCA
>JACQAI010000664.1 GCA_016195115.1 Pseudomonadota bacterium | reverse complement strand
GGAGGTACGGCTTCGGCGCCTTCCAGCCACCCGGATATTTCTGCTTCGCCTGTTCGTCGGTGACCGAGCCGGCGATGATGACGTCCTCGCCGTGCTTCCAGTTGACCGGCGTGGCGACCGCGTGCTTGGCGGTGAGCTGGACCGAGTCGAGCAGCCGCAGCACCTCGTCGAAATTGCGCCCGCTGGTCATCGGATAGGTCAGCATCGCCTTGATCTTCTTGTCGGGCCCGATCAGGAACACCGAGCGCACCGTCGCGTTGGTCGCCGCCGTGCGGCCCTCGGAGGTCGCGCCGGCGTCGTCGGGCAGCATGTCGTAGAGCTTGGCGACCTTGAGCTGCGGGTCGCCGATCATCGGATAGGTCACCTTGGTGCCCTGGGTCTCCTCGATGTCCTTCTCCCACTTCGTGTGGCTGTCGACCGGGTCGACCGAGAGGCCGAGGATCTTGCAGTGGCGCTTGTCGAACTCGGGCTTCAGCTTGGCCATGTAGCCGAGCTCGGTGGTGCACACCGGGGTGAAGTCCTTCGGGTGCGAGAACAGGATCGCATAGCCGTCGCCGATCCATTTGTGGAAGTCGATCGGGCCTTGCGTGGTGTCGGCGCTGAAGTTGGGCGCTTCGGCGTTGATGCGCAGGGACATGACCGTCGCTCCTCCTGCCTGAAATTGCGGATTTTACGGGTTCGTCGGCACGACGCCCGACCGGGTTGCGATCATACGCCGATACCCTGGGCGGGTCACGCGATCCAATGTGCAATTACTGCGACATTCGGCGCGGGCGTTCAGGCGTCACCCAGACAAATTCCAAGACCGCGCGCGGTCTTGACCAGCGGGCCGTCGATGTCGACCGCCTGGAAGTGCGCGACCGCGTCCTCGATCGGCACGTCGATGACCTGGCGGTACGACCACGCGACCATGCGGCCCGACTTGCCCACGGCGATCAGGTCGACGGCGTGGACGGCGAACGCCGACGCCAGCATGCGGTCGGTCCAGCTCGGCATCGAGCCGCGCTGGACGTGGCCCAACACGGTGACGCGGGTCTCGGCGCCGGTCGCCTGGGCGATGCGCTCGGCCAGATAGGCGCCGATGCCGCCGTAGCGGATCGTGCCGCCGCTGCTGCCGCCGACACCTTTGTGCTGGCCTTCCTCGGTCAGCACGGCTTCGGCAGCGACGACGAGCGCGAAGTTGCGGCCGGTGCGCTTCAGGTCCTCGATCTTGGCGCCGATTGCCGCAATGCGGTACGGGATCTCGGGGATCAGGATGACGTCGGCGCCGCCGGCGATGCCGGCGGCCAGCGCGATGTGCCCGGCGTCGCGCCCCATGACCTCGAGCACCATGACGCGGCTGTGGCTGGCCGCGGTCGGCTGCAGCCGGTCGAGCGCCTCGGTCGCGACCCCGACCGCGGTGTTGTAGCCGATCGACATCTCGGTCAGGCCGAGGTCGTTGTCGATCGTCTTCGGGATGCCGATCAGCGGAAAGCCGCCCTGGCGCGCCAGGCGATGGAGGATGCGGAAACTGCCGTCGCCGCCGATGCCGATCACGGCATCGAGGTCGAGCGCGCGCACGCCGGCGATGACCTCGTTGGAGCGGTCGACCACGGTGCCGTCGGCCATCGGGTAGGCGAACGGGTCGCCCTTGTTGGTGGTGCCCAGGATGGTGCCGCCGAGCCGCAGCATCAGGCCGGTGGCGTCGTCCGGGCCCAGGGTCTGGGCGCGCGGCGGTCGGTCGAGCAGGCCCTGGGTGCCCTCGCGGATGCCGACGACCTCCCAGCCGTAGCGGCCGCGCGCGTGCAGCACGATCGCCCGGATCACGGCGTTGAGCCCGGCGCAGTCGCCGCCGCTGGTCAGGATGCCGATGCGCTTGGTCATGACGTTGCCACTCCCATGGCCGGCCCTCTAGAGTTGGGCCCATCCTGGCGCGGGGAACGGGGTTAGTCATGTCGGACTTCCGGCGCGGCTTCGGGTTCGGGCTCGGCTTCTCGCTCGGCAGCACGCTGGTCCGCGTCATCCTCGTGCTGGTCATGTTCGGGGTGGTGATCATGTTTCTGAACGCGCTGCTGGGCCGGTTGTGACCATGGACATGACTGCTGCCGCGATCCCCTACGGCGCCTACTGGTCGACGCCGTTCGCGCGCTGGCAGGGCAGCCTGGCGCATCTGCACGCCATCCAGTTCGCCGCCCACGTCGCGCGCGCCGAGCTCGCGCGCCGTGCCATCGCGGCGACCGCCTTCGACTACGGCGTGCTCGGCACCACGGTGCCGCAGCCGCACAGCTTCTTCGGCCTGCCCTGGCTGATGGGCATGATCGGCGCCGAGCGGGTGCCCGGCCCGACCATCAACCAGGCCTGCGCCACCGGCGTGCGCTGCCTGGCCGCCGGCCGGCAGGAGATCGCCGCCGGCGACGCCAGCGCGGTGCTCGCGCTCAGCGCCGACCGGGTGTCGAACGGCCCGCACCTTTATTATCCCGAGCCGCAAGGCATGGGCGGCACCGGCACCGCCGAGAACTGGGTGACCGACAACTTCTCGCATGACCCGTTCGCCAAGGTGGCGATGATCGACACCGCCGAGAACGTCGCGCGGCGCTGGCAAATCACCACCGCCGAGCAGCACGACGTCGTGCTGCGGCGTTATTCCCAGTACGACGACGCGCTGGCCGACGACCACGCCTTCCAGAAGCGCTACATGACCTTGCCGTTCCCGGTGCCCGACCGGCGGCTGCGCAAGGACGTCGGTGCGCTCGACGGCGACGAGGGCGTGCACGCGACCAGCGCCGACGCGCTCGCCAAGCTCAAGCCGATGAAGGACGGCGGCACGGTGACGTTCGGCGGCCAGACCCATCCGGCCGACGGCAACGCCGCCGTGATCCTGACCACGCCGGAGCGCGTCGCCGAGTTCACCCAGCGCCCGGAGATCGACATCCGCATCGTCGCGTTCGGCCAGGCGCGCGCCGAGCCGGCCTACATGCCGTTCGCGCCGGTGCTGGCGAGCCGGCAGGCGCTCGAGCGCGCCGACCTCAAGATCGCCGACTTGGCCGCGATCAAGTCGCACAACCCGTTCGTCGTGAACGACATCGTGTTCGCGCGCGAGACCGGCGCCGACGTCCAGCGCATGAACAACTACGGCTGCTCGCTGGTGTGGGGCCATCCGCAGGGCCCGACCGGCCTGCGCGGCGTCATCGAGCTGATCGAGGAGTTGGTCGCGCGCGGCGGCGGCCGCGGGCTGTTCCACGGCTGCGCCGCCGGCGACAGCTCGATGGCCGTGATCGTCTCGGTCAGCGATCGGACATGACCCGGCCGGCGGTCGCGACCGGCGCGAGCGCGCTGCCGCCCGCCTACGAGACCGTCGTCCACATGCTCGTCGACGCCGCGGCGCGCGCGCCCGATGCCGAGGCGCTGGTCTGCGAGGACCGCCGGCTCTGCTACCGCGACTATCTCGCGTGCGTCGCCGGCTTCGCGCGCGAGCTCGAGGGCCTGGGCGCGCGCGGCGGCCGGGTCGCGCTGATCCTCGGCAACGCGATCGAGAGCGCGATCGCGACGTTTGCGGTGCACGCCGCCGGCGCCCAGCTGGTGCCGCTCAACCCGATCTACACCGCGCGCGAGCTCGGCGCGATCCTCGAGGACGCGGCGCCGAGCGTCGTGCTCTACGACGCCGCGAACAAGGCCGTGATCGCGTCGCTGGTGCGCGCGCTCAAGATTCCCGCCGCGCTGGCGCTCGGGCCCGGCGCGCGCCTGCTCGACGGCTGGCGCGCCGCCGCCGTCGCGCTGCCCGCGTTGCCGCGGCCCGACGCCCTTGCGACCTTGCAGTACACCGGCGGCACCACCGGTCGCGCCAAGGGCGTCGAGCTCAGCCATCGCGCGATCGCGATCAACGTCGCGCAGCGCGAGGGCCTGCTGCCGACGCTGCCCGATCGGGAGCGGCTCTTGTGCGCGATGCCGCTGTTCCACGTCTACGCCGTGTCGATGGCGCTGCACCTGAGCGCCTATTGCCGCGGTGCGCTCGTCATCCTGCCGCGCTACCGCCCCGATCTGGTGCTCAAGACCCTGGTCGACGAGGCGATCACGATCTTCCCCGGCAGCCCGACCATCTTCACCGGCGTGATGGCGGTCGAGGGTTTTGCCGCGACCGATTTCTCGCGCCTGCGGCTGTGCTACTCCGGCTCGGCCGCGCTGCCGGAAGAAACCTTGCGGCGCTGGCAGGCGGCGACCGGCTGTCCGGTCCACGAGGGCTACGGCCAAACCGAGGCCGGCCCAGTGTTGTCGTTCAACCCGGTCGGCCACCCCGTCAAGCCGGGTTCGGTCGGCATCCCGGTGCCGGCGACCGAGCTCCAGATCGTCGACCCGGGCGACGGCACGCGCGTGCTCGCGATCGGCGAGCAAGGCGAGATCCGCGCGCGCGGCCCGCAGATCATGACCGGCTACCGCAACCTGCCCAAAGAAACCGCCGAGACCCTGCGCGACGGCTGGCTCTACACCGGCGACATCGGCGAGCTCGATCGCGACGGCTGGCTGTTCATCCGCGAGCGCAAGAAGGACATGGCGATCGTCGGCGGCTACAACGTCTACCCGCGCGAGGTCGACGAGGTCCTGTACCTGCATCCCGACGTCCAGGAAGCCGCGGCGATCGGCGTGCCCGACGCCTACCGCGGCGAGGTCATCAAGGCGTTCGTCGTCGCGCGTCCGGGCACGACCCTCGACGGCGCGAGCCTGCTCGCCCATTGCGCGCGCAACCTCGCGAAGTACAAGGTGCCGACGACGATCGAGGTCGTCGCGGGCATTCCCAAGACTACCGTGGGCAAGATCGACAAGAAGGAGCTGCGGGCGATGGCGGCGAAGCAGAGTGAGGGACGGTCGTGATGGAGCTCAAGGGAATCGCAGCACTGGTCACCGGCGGCGCCTCGGGCCTCGGCGAGGCGACCGCGCGCATGCTCGCCGCCGCCGGCGCCAAGGTCGGCGTGCTCGACGTCGCGCGCGAGCGCGCCGAGGCGCTGGCAAGCGCGCTCGGCGGCGGCGCCTTCGCGTGCGACGTCACCAGCGGGGAGTCGGCGGCCGCGGCCGTCGCCGCGGCGGAAGCCCGGCATGGCGTCGCGCGCATCCTGGTCAACTGCGCCGGCGTCGGCACGCCGGGCCGCGCGGTCGGCCGCAACGGGCCGATGCCGCTCGAGCAGTTCGCCCAAGTGATCGCGATCAACCTGATCGGCACGTTCAATTTGATCCGCCTGGTCGCGCATCGCCTGCAGGCGGCGCCGGCGCTCGCCGACGGCCAGCGCGGCGTCATCGTCAACACGGCGTCGATCGCGGCGTTCGACGGCCAGGTCGGCCAGCCGGCCTATGCCGCGTCGAAGGGCGGCGTCGCCGCCATGACCCTGCCGCTGGCGCGCGAGTTTGCGCCGCACGGCATCCGGGTCCTCACGATCGCGCCGGGATTGTTCAAAACGCCGATGATGGGCATCCTGCCCGACGAGGTGCAGGCGAGCCTGGCCGCCTCGGTGCCGTTCCCGGCCCGCCTCGGCGACGCCACGGAGTATGCCGCGCTGGTGCGCCACATCATCGACAACACGATGCTCAACGGCGAGACCATCCGGCTCGACGGCGCGCTGCGCATGGCGCCGCGCTGACGGGCGCGATATCATGGTATCAAGCGGACAAGGGACGGCGTCATGGACAGGGTCATTCCGAAATACATCCCGGCCAACTCGGTCGAGGACAAGCTGGGCTTCCTGGTGACAGCGCTCAGCGCCGAGGGGACCCGCCTTTACCTGTCGCGCGGCGGCTTCCAGTGGGGGCCGATCGGCGACGCCGAGTTCTTCGACGACCCCCTGAACGCCGCCGACAGCATCAAGGCCATGACCGAGCAGGCGAGCAGCGGCGAAAGCCCGGTCGCGGTCGCGTCGATCCAGCTCGTCAAGGTGATCGGCATCATGATCCCGACCGTGATCAGCGGGGCCGATCTCAAGCGCCGCCGCCGCGAGGCCGCGCTCAAGAAGCTGACCGTCGAGGAGGTCGACGCCTTGGGCCTGACGGGGGTCGATTTCGAGGAGCAGGCGCGCAAGCAGCGCCGCGCCTAGCGCGGCAGGGCGTGCAGCGCCCGCAGGGCTTCGCCCCTGCCGCGTTGCCGCGTGCCATTGCGTTCGCGGCGCGGCTTCAGCAATATTTCGCGCAAATCGGCTCTAAGCACGAAGGAGCTTGGGATGGGTGGCTTCCTGCGCGTCGCGGCACTGCTCGGTATCGGGTTGGTGGCCGCCTGCACGCCCAAAGTATTTCCCGACCAAATCAGCGCGGTGAAGCCGGGTCAGACCACCTATGAGCAAGTTGTCGATACATTCGGCCTGCCGACCTCCGAGTTGATGCTCGCGGGAGGCTCCAAGGTTTTACTTTACTACCACGACCAATTCGACCGGTCGGCCGGTCAGATGATCCCGTTCGCCAATCTGTTCGACACGTCTTATGACCGGACCATCTACGATTACTTCATTTTCAACCGAGAAGGCGTGCTCCAGAGCTTCTCGATTCCGCAGTTCGCGCGCGGCGCCGGGGTCGAGAACCCGGGCACGTAAGGCCCGAATCGATTCGAATTGAAGGGGGCTGCGCCCCTGCCGCGCTTGAGGAAGGGCGCTCGCGGGGCTCCGCCCCTGCCGCGCGGGGGCCGTGGCCGTTACCCGGCGGCGACCTCGACCTCGACCCGCATGTCGCGAAAGTCTTCGGCGGCGCCGAAATAGCTGCCGCTGAGCGGCACCGCCTGCGCCGGGTCGCGGGTTACGCCGACCCGGATCAGGTTGCGCCCGCCGGCGTGGCCGTTGGTCGGGTCGAACTCGGTCCAGCCGGCGCCCGGCAGATAGATCTGCGCCCAGGCGTGGGTGGCGCCGCCGCCGACCATGGCGTGGGGCGCGTCGACCAGGGTCTCGTCGTAGAGGTAGCCGGAGACGAACCGCGCCGCGAGGCCGAGGCAGCGCGCCGCCTCCATCAGGAACAGCGCGAAGTCGCGGCAGGTGCCGGAGCAGCTGCGTAGGGTCTCGGCCGGCGCTTGGGTACCGACCTGGTCGCGCTGGATGTAGACGAACTGCGCCTTGATCGCTTGGGTCATGGCGATCAGCAGCGCGGCCGTGTCGCGGCTGTTGGTGGCGTCGACGACGCGGCGCACCCAGTCGTCGATGACGTGGTCGGGATCGGCGTAGTGGCGCTCGATCGTCCGGCTGAGATCCGGGATGTCCTCGACCGAATAGCTGAACGGGTAGGTGCGGGCGTAGGGCTCGAGCTTGGCGGCGAGCGCGCGCTCGGTCAGGGGGAAATGCTCGGCGCGAAACGAGGAATGGAAGACCAGCTCGTCGGCGGCGTCGCTGAAGCTCGCGATCGCGATCGAGTTGCCGAAGGCATCGTGGATCCAGCGCACCGTGGCCGGCGGGCTGATGCTGAGCGCGGTGTCGAGCAGGCGCAAATCGTGGCTGTCGCGCGGCCGCAGCATCATGCGATGATCGCCAAAACGCACCGGCTTCGCGTAGCGGTACACGGTCTTGTGGGAGACGGTCAGGATGGTCATCGGGCGGGGACGGCGGCGGGTGGCGTCTCGAAACCGGTGGTCGCGGATTTGCATGCCGCTGCCGGCGTGAACGCCGGCAAGGCCACATAGGGGCCGACGCAGCATGTCGGAGTCAATGGTCCAGGGATCGGACGGATTTGCGCCGCTGCTCGACGGCTACGACCCGGGCGGCTTCTTCTGCGAGCTGACGACGCCGCGCGCCGACGGCGGGCGCGAGGTCCGCCTGATCGCCGAGCGCTTGGCCCATCTCGGGGTCGAGGAGCTGCGCCGGCGCGCGCGCCAGATCGAGCGCAGCCTGTACGACCTCGGCGTCACCTTCACGGTCTATTCCGACGCCAACGCGATCGACCGCATCCTGCCGTTCGACCTGGTGCCGCGCGTGCTGTTCGCCGCCGAGTGGGCCGAGATCGAAGCCGGCATCGCGCAGCGCGTACGCGCGCTCAACCTGTTCCTGCACGACGTCTACCACGACCAGCACATCCTCAAGGACGGCACGATCCCGCCCGAGCTGGTGCTGAAGAACGCCAACTTCCGTCCCGAGATGGTCGGCATCGATCTCAAGCACGGCACCTACATCCACATCTGCGGCGTCGACCTGGTGCGCGACGAGCACGGCCGCTTCTTCGTGCTCGAGGACAACGGCCGCACGCCGTCGGGCGCGTCCTACGTCATCGAGAACCGCCACGCCATGTTACGGGTGTTCCCCGACCTGATGGCCGATATCGGCGTGCGCCCGGTCGACAATTACGGCCTCAAGCTGCAAGCGGCGATGGGCGCGCTGGCGCCCGCCGGCGTCGCCGACCCGCACGTCGTGCTGCTGTCGCCGGGCATCTACAACTCGGCCTATTTCGAGCACGTGTGTCTGGCCCGCGAGATGGGCGCGTGGCTGGTCGAGGGCCGCGACCTGGTGGCGATCGACGATCGCATCTACATGCGCACCACCGCCGGGCTGGTGCCGGTGCACGTGATCTACCGCCGCATCAACGACGACTTCCTCGATCCCGCGGTGTTCCGGCCCGACAGCGCGCTCGGCGTGCCGGGCGTCATGGCGGCGTTCCGCAAGGGCAACGTCGCGCTCGCCAACGCCATCGGCACCGGCGTCGCCGACGACAAGGCGGTCTACGCCTACGTGCCCAAGATCATCCGCTACTATCTCGGCGAAGACGCCATCCTGCCCAACGTCGAGACCAACATCTGCCGCGAGCCCGCCGCGCTCCGCTATACGCTCGACAATCTCGACAAGCTGGTGGTCAAGCCGGTCGGCGAGTCCGGCGGCTACGGACTTTTGGTTGGGCCCGCCGCCACCAAGCCCGAGATCGCGGCGTTTCGCACCCAGCTCGAGCGCGACCCCGCGAACTACATCAGCCAGCCGACCTTGAAGCTGTCGGTCGCGCCGACCCTGACCGAAGCCGGCATCGCGCCACGCCACGTCGATCTCAGGCCGTTCGCGATCACCGGCGAGACCACCTGGGTGCTGCCCGGCGGCTTGACGCGCGTTGCGCTCAAGCAGGGCTCGCTGGTGGTCAACTCGAGCCAGGGCGGCGGCTCGAAGGACACCTGGGTGCTGGCGTGAGCGGCACTGCCGACCTCGACCCGCCCGGCACCGACGTGCGGATGCGTGCGACCCTGCCGGCGCGCTACGGCGAGGCCATCTTCTGGCTGGCGCGCTACATGGAGCGGATCGAGAACCTGGCGCGCATGCTCGACGTCACCGAGAGCTTCGCGCGAGACGACCGCGGCGTCGGCAACTGGCGCTCGGTGGCGCAGATCAACGGCGACGACGCGCTGTTCCATGAGAAATATCCCCAAGCGAGCGGCGCCGATGCGTTGCGCTTCTATATGCTCGACGGCGACAATCCGACCTCGATCCGCTTTGCGATGCGCGCGGCCTATCAGAACGCCCGCACCTTGCGGCCGTTGATCTCGACCGAGATGTGGGCGCAGATCAACGTCTTCAACAAGGAGATCGAAGGTCTGGTGCCGGCCGACATCGCGCCGTCGCGCCTGTCGGGACTGTGCAGCCGCATCAAGGACGGCTGCCACACCCATGCCGGGCTGATCGAGGCGACCTTCTATCGCGACCAGGGTTGGTACTTCTATCAGCTCGGCAAGTATCTCGAGCGCGCCGACCAAGCGACCCGGCTGCTCGACGTCCATCACCATCTCCTGACCGTCGCGCGCGACGACCTCGGGGCCGACCGATCCGAGTGGCAGATCCTGCTGCGTGCCTCGGCCGGCTACCACGCGTTCCGCCGCGTCTCGCCGCGCGGCATCTCGCTCGACGCCGTGGTCGGTTTCATGCTGTTCGACGAGGCGTTCCCGCGCTCGATCCGGCTGTGCGTGCGCACCGTCGGTAGCCTGCTCGAGCGCCTGCGCCAGACCTACCCGATGCTGCGCAGCACCAAGCCGCTCGAATGCTACGACGAGCTCGACGCCAGCCTGACCCGCGCGGTCGCGCCGCTGATCGCGGCGGGCCTGCACGACTATCTTGATCTGCTGCAGCAGCAGCTCGGCGGCCTGTCGAACGAGATCACGCGGGCGTATTTCGAGGTTTAGTCCACGCTGCGCCGCTTCCTTCATTCCTCCCCCGTTGCGAAGCAATGGGGGAGGGTAGGGTGGGGGCACCACCGCGCAGCGTGCGCCGGTGTCTGAGGTACGTTCCTGCCCCCACCCTACCCTCCCCCACGCTGCGCGCGGGGGAGGGATGAAGAAAGAAGTTACGCGGAGGGATTGAGATGGAGCGGCGCATCGGGCGACAATGATGCCATGGACATACGACCGCTGTCGGGCGCGCTCGGCGCCGAGATTCTGGGACCGGACCTGCGCCAGCCGCTCGACGCCGAGACGGTGGCGCGGCTGCGCCAGGCGTTGCTCGACCACCTGGTGATCTGCTTCCGCGACCAGGACCTGGCGCCCGAGCAGTTCCTGCGTTTCGCCGGCTACTTCGCCGAGCCGATCGAGTATCCTTTTGTCAATTCCATCCCTGGATTCCCCAAGATCATCCCGGTCATCAAGCTCGAGCACGAGCGGGTCAATTTCGGCGGCATCTGGCATTCCGACACGACCTATCTCGATGAGCCGCCGATGGGCAGCATGCTGCTGGCGCGCGAGGTGCCGCCGCGCGGCGGCGACACCATGTTCGCCAATATGTATCTCGCCTATGAGCGGCTGTCGGACGGCATGAAGCGCCTGCTCGGCGGCCTCAAGGCGGTCAACAGCTCCGGCAAGGCCGATACCACGCGCACGCGCGAGGATCGCATGCGCGAAGACGGCAAGACCGATCTCAAGGACTTCGTCGCCGAGCATCCGGTGGTGCGCACCCATCCCGAGACCGGGCGCAAGGCGCTCTACGTCAACGTCGCGCACACCGTGGCCTTCGCCGGCATGACCGAGGCCGAAAGCGCGCCGCTGCTCGGCTTCCTGTTCCAGCACCAGGCGCGGCCCGAGTTCACCTGCCAGTTCGCCTGGCGGCCGGGCTCGATCGCGTTCTGGGACAACCGCGCGGCGCAGCACAACCCGATCAACGACTATCACGGCCATCGCCGGGTCATGCACCGCATCACGCTCGCCGGCGACCGCCCGCGCTAGCCCGTGGCCGTCGATCTCCTGCGGCAGCCCGGCGCGATCGGACCGCTGCGGCTCAAGAACCGCGTGATCATGGGGCCGCTCGGCACCAACTACGGCACCACCGACGGCTATTCGACCGACCGCGACAAGGCCTACTACGCCGAGCGCGCCAAGGGCGGCGCCGCCATGATCATCACCGAGGCGATGAACATCTCGGCCGCGGCGCGCAACCATCGCGCCTCGCTGTGCGTGTTCCACGACCGCTTCATCCCCGGTCTCGCCGCGGTGGTGCGCGCGATCCAGGACAACGGCGCGCTCGCGGTGGCGCAGCTCAACCACCGCGGCCGCCTGCTGCAGCGTGCGGTGCTCAACACCGAGCCGGTCGGCCCGTCGGATGGGGTCAACCGCGTCACCGGCGACACGGTGCGGGGCCTGACGGTCGACGAGATCGTCGCGATCGAGCGCGACTTCGTTGCCGCCGGCGTGCGCCTGGCGCGCGCCGGCTACGACGCGATCGAGCTCCACGCCGCCAACGGCTACCTGTTCCAGCAGTTCTTCTCCGAGCGCTTCAACCACCGCACCGATGCGTATGGCGGCACGCTCGACAACCGCATGCGCTTCCTGCTCGAAACCATCGGGCGGCTGCGCGAACGCCTGCCCGACACGCCGCTGCTGGTGCGCGTCAGCGCCACCGAGTACGCCGAGGGCGGCTACTCGATGGACGAGGCGGTGGCGTTGGCCCAAGCGCTCGAGCGCGCCGGGGTGGCGGCAATCGATCTGTCGGGCGGCACCAACGAGAGCCCCGAGCTGTCGCGCTACTGCATCCAGCCGCCGTCCTTCCCGCGGCGCTTTCTCGAGCCCTACGCGCGGCCGATCAAGGCGGCGGTCGGCGTGCCCGTGATCATGGCCGGCCGCATCGTCACGCCCGACGACGCCGAGGCGGTGCTCGCCGCCGGCAGCGCCGACTTCGTCGCGCTGTGCCGCGCCCTGGTCGCCGACCCGCACTGGTGCCTGAAGGCGTTCGGCGCGGTCGATGCGCCGATCCGGCGCTGCATCTACTGCAACGTCTGCTACGAGCG
>JACQAI010000697.1 GCA_016195115.1 Pseudomonadota bacterium | reverse complement strand
GACGCCCTGGCGCGCACACTCGGCGTAGAACGGCCAGAAATCCTTGTGCGCGACGTTGCGGCTGCGGTCGTAGGTGTTGACCATGACGCCGACCGTACCGAGCTTCGACATCGCGCGCTCCATCTCGGCGATCGACGCCTTGACGTCGGCGTGCAGCGGCACCAGCGCGACGCCCTTGAGCCGCTTCTTGTCGGCCGAGCACCAGTCGGCCAACCAGTTGTTGTAGGTTTCGGCGAGCGCGATCGCGTAGTCGGCCTCGCGGACCTTCGACAGCGCCAGCCCGCCGGTCGGATAGATGATCTGCAGGTCGATGCCTTCCTTGTCGTTGTCGGCGAGGTTCTGGGTCGGCGACTTTGGCGTCTTGTCGAGCTTGCCGCCCTGGCGGCGGTCGAAGCCGTCGCCCGGATAGATGGTCTGGCGCTTGCGGTACTTCTCGGGCAGCCACTCGCGGTAGGCGGCCTCGCTGTCGACCGCGTGGCCGTCGGCGTCGATGATCACCATGCCGTTCTTCATGGGCGCCCTCCCGTTGTGCGCGTCGTTGGTTGCCCCGAGGATAGCCGTCGCACCAGGGTGCGCAAGTGGCCTGCTACGAACGGGCAAACTGGCTCTACTGATCGGGCCGGTGGCGCGCTAGGGTCGAGGCTGCCGACGGAGGATTTGCCATGGCCCTCGAGGAACGCCCGAGCGTCTGCACGCTCGATTGCCCGGACACCTGCAGCCTGACGGTCACGGTCGACGACGGCCGCATCGTCAAGGTGCGCGGCTCGGAGGCGCTGCCTTACACCGCCGGCGTGATCTGTAACAAGGTGGCGCAGGACACGCCGGCGTTCGTGCACGGTCCGCAGCGCCTGACCCACCCGTTGCGGCGCACTGGGCCGAAGGGCTCGGGCAGCTTCGCGCGCATCTCCTGGAGCGATGCGCTCGATGAGATCCATGCTCGGGTCACCGCGGTGATCGAGCGCTGGGGGCCGCAGGCGGTAGCGCCGCTCAACTACGCCGGCCCGCACGGCTTCCTCGCCAACGACAGCATGTCGGCGCGCTTCCTCCACAAGCTCGGGGCATCCCAGCTGTTCCGCAGGTCGCTGTGCGGCGGCGTGCGCTCGGAGGCGTGGGCCGGCACCTACGGCGCCGTGCCGGGCTGCGCGCCCGAGCTCGCCGAGCACGCCAAGCTCAACGTCGCATGGGGCAACAACGCGACGGTGTCGAACCTCCATTTGGTGCGCTGCATCCGCATCGCCAAGCGCAAGGGCGGCAAGCTCGTGGTGGTCGACCCGCTGCGCACCAAGATAGCCCAGCAGGCCGATCTGCATCTCGCGATCCGGCCGGGCACCGACACCGTGCTGGCGTGGGCGCTCGCGACCGAGCTCGAGCGGCTGGGGGTGCTCGACCAGAAATTCATCGCGGCGCACGTGCACGGCTTCGAGCCCTTCATGGCGCGGGCGCGCGCCTGGCCGGCGGCTCGCGCGGCCGAGACCTGCGGCGTGCCGGCGACCGAGATCGAGACCTTCGCGCGCTGGCTGGCCGACGCCGATCCGCTGGTGTTTGGCACGGGCAACGGGCTGGAGCGCAGCCGCTACGGCGGCAGCGGCATCCGGGCCGCGATCGCGCTGCCGGCGCTGCTCGGCAAGCTCGGGCGCGGCAGCGGCATCGTGTTGGGCGCCGGTAACGCCTTCGCCAAGACGCCGGCCAAGCTGCAGCGCCCCGACCTGGCGCCGCCCGGCACGCGCACGCTCAATTTGTGCGACATGGGCCGGCACCTCGCCGACGACGACCTCGATCCGCCGCTACGGGCGCTGTTCCTCTACAACCACAACCCGATCGTCGTGCATCCGGACCAGAACCGCATGCGCCGCGGCTTGGCGCGCGAGGACATCTTCATGGTCGGCCTCGACGTGTCGATGACCGAGAGCATGGCGCACTGCGACATCGTGTTGCCGGGCGCGACGCATTTCGAATATCCGGATCTCTATCCGGCGTATGGCCACCATTGGCTGCAGCGTGCCGAGCCCGTCATCGCGCCGATCGGCGAGGCGCTGCCCAACACCGAGATCTTCCGGCAGCTTGCCGCCCGATTCGGCTTCACCGAACCGTGCCTGCGGGCGACCGATGCGGAGCTGATGGACGACGCCGTCGATCCGACCGATCCGCGCCTGAAGGGCGTGCGGCCGAGCCAGATCCCGACCGATCGCGCGGTGCCGATGTCGGCACCCGACGGCCGGCCGCCGATGCTGTTCGAGAACGTGTTTCCCGCGACGCCGTCGGGCAAGGTCGAGCTGGAGTCCGAGACCTTGGCCAAGCGCTGGGGCGCGCACGCCTTGCTGCCGGATTGGCAGGCCCATCCGGCCGAGCATCCGCTGCGGTTGATATCGCCGGCGTCGGACCGGCGTATCTCCTCGACCTTGGGCGGGCTCGAAGACTCCCGTGCGGCACCCCCGTTGCTCATGCACCCGCGCGATGCCGCGGCGCGCGGCCTCAAGAGCGGCGCCGACGTCAAGCTGTGGAACGGCCATGGCGAAGTGGTGCTGCCGCTGATCGTGACCGACGCCATCGCGCCGGGCGTGGTCGCCAGCGAGAAGGGCGCGTGGCTGTCGACCAGCCGCACCGGCCAGACGATCTCGGCGCTGGTCTCGGCCGACATCCAGGGCGACCTCGCCCTCGGCGCCTGCTTCAACGACACCGACGTCGAGGTCAGCGCGGCGTGATATCCTCGCGGCGGAGGTCGCGATGGATTACCGGCCGATCAACTTCCGCCAGAAGCTCGCGCTGTTCGACGACCGGTGGGCGCCCAAGGTGCTCGCCGAGCTCAACGACTACCAGTTCAAGATCGTCAAGCTCGAGGGCGACTTCATCTGGCACGATCACCAGGACACCGACGAGGCCTTCATCGTGCTCGAGGGCGAGCTGCGCATCGACTTCCGCGACGGCGCGGTGACCATCGGGGCGGGCGAGATGTTCGTCGTGCCCAAAGGCGTCGAGCACAAGCCCTACGCCGCCCGCGAGGTCAAGATGCTGCTGATCGAGCCGCGCGGCACGCCCAACACCGGCGACCAAGGCGGCGAGCGCACCGCCGCCAACGACGTGTGGATTTGAACGCGCGCGCCGTCAGCGCGCCCTTGCCACCCTCACCCCCCCCAACGCGGCAATGCCGCGTTTGGGGGGGTGAGGGCCGCCGCAGCCGCTACGCCGCGACGGTCTCGAACGCCGCGCACGCGAACCCGAGGTCTTGCGCGACCGCGGGGTGGGTGACCTGGCCGGCGGCGATGTTGAGGCCGGCGCGCAGGTGGGGATTGTCGGCGAGCGCGCGCTTCCAGCCCTTGTCGGCGAGCGCGAGGGCGAACGGCAGGGTGGCGTTGTTGAGCGCGAAGGTCGAGGTGCGCGCGACCGCGCCCGGCATGTTGGTGACGCAGTAGTGGATGACGCCGTGCTCGACATAGGTCGGCGCGGCGTGGGTGGTCGGCCGGCTGGTCTCGAAGCAGCCGCCCT
>JACQAI010000696.1 GCA_016195115.1 Pseudomonadota bacterium | reverse complement strand
CGCAAAGGTTTCGACCGGCCCGCCGAACAGCACGTCGACCTTGGGGTTGTTCTTCTCGGCGATGACGCGCGCCAGCGCCTCGCCCGACGAGAAGCGCAGGAAGTTGACCTTGATGCCGGTCGCCGTCTCGAACTCCTGGAGCATCGGCCGGGCCCAGTTCTCGGGCCAGATCGAGTACGCGTTGAGGGTTTCGGCGGCGCGCGCGCCGAGGCTGCCGACGACGCAGGCGCCAAGCACCAGCGCGACCACCCTCACCGTGAGCCAGATCATGTCGCCCCCCATGTTCTTGTTGTCGCGCGCCGCGTTGCGCGATCGTGCGGCGGCGCCGTCACGCTGTCAATTTGCCGTCGCCGTCATCCCGGCTTGCGCAGCCGCCCGACGGCGACCGCGCGCATGAACGGCCCGAGGCGGTCGAGCCGCTCGATCGCCATGACGTCCTCGAACAGCCGCATCGCGGTCGACGCATCGAGGCAGCGCCGCGCGCAGTTCTGGAACTTGGCGAACAGCTCGGAATCGGCCAGCGGCCGCGCCGGCGAACCCTTGGCGTCGTCGATCGCGAGCTCGTGCCGGCGGCCGTCACGCATTTCGATCTGCAGGCGACCGCTGAAGGCGATGCGCTCGACCGGCGTGGCGATGGCGGTGACGCGCGCCGCCAGCGCCAGCACCGCGGGATCGCCGATGCGCCCGGGGGCATAGGCCTCGATGCCCAAGGTGCCGTGCTGCAGCATGTGGGCGACGGCGTAGGGCAGGCTGGCGCGCGCATGGGTCGGCGTGCGCGGCTGCAGCTTCTCGGCACGCGGCTCGGCGATCTGGCCGACGAAATGCTCGGGCACGTGGGCGACGGCGCGCGCGACGTCGGCCGGATTCAGCGCGTGCTCGGCGCGGATCTGCGATGCAGCTTCGACGAAGGCATGGATGGCGTGCGCGCACGGGTAGAGCTTGTAGGCGGCGTCGAGCTGCAGCCAGCGCGTGCCGAGACCGTCGAGCGCCGGCGTCGGATCGGGCGCGCCGCGCGCCGTGTGGGTCGCGACGACGCCGTAGCGGCCCTCGACCACCGACGCCGGTCCGGTGAAGCCCGCCTCGGCGAGGCGCAGCGCGACCAGCCCGGCATGGCCGGCCCAGCCGGCGTGCAGGGTCTTCGACCAGGTGCCGTCGCTGTAGGCCTCGAGGATGCCCGATGCCAGGCTGCCCGCGATCCCGGCGGCGGCGGCCATCACAGCTGGCGGCAAACCGAATACCCGACCGGCTAACAGCGTGACGGCGAGGCAGCCGAGGACGCTGGTCGGATGGAAGCCGAGCGCGTGGAAATCGCCGGGCGCCAGCCGGCCGAGCCGGCAGTTGATCTCGTTGCCGATGGCAATGGCGAGCAGCAGGTCGCAGCCGCCGGTGTTCGCCGCCTCGGCGGCGGCGAGCGCCGCCGGAACGGTGACGACGCTCGAATGCATCACCGATGCCGCGTCGGTGTCGTCGAAATCGAGCGCGTGGGCGAGCGTGCCGTTGACCAGTGCTGCGATCGGCGCTGGCGCAGTGCTGCCGTCGCTCAGCAGGGTCGCCTCGGTGCCGTCACCCAGCCGCTTGGCGCCGGCGACGACGCTCACGGCAAGCGGCTCATCGAGTGCCGCGATCGCGACGCCGAGCGTATCGAGCAAACGCCGGCGCGCGTCCTCGACCACGGCCACCGGCAGCGCCTCGAACGTCAGGCCGTGCGCCCACGCCGCGAGCGTCGGCGCTATCAAGACGAACGCTTCTCCATCTTGGCGCGCATGTGGCGGCCGGCAAGGATCGGTTCGTAGCGCGGCCGCTCGTCGGGTGCGACGCAGCTCGGGAAGGCGCTGACCATGGCGTCGAAATTGGGATGGCAGAAGAACGCGATCGACTGGCGGCGGCTGCGCGCGCCGGCGCCCGGCGGCGGGTTCATGACGCGATGCAGGGTCGAGCGCCAGCGGTCGTTGGTCCAGCGCGCCATCATGTCGCCGATGTTGACCACCAGACAGCCGGAGCGCGGTTTGACCTCGGCCCACACGCCGTCCTCGATCATGGCCTCGAGCCCGTCGGAGTTCGGGCTCGGCGCCACCATCGTGAGGCTGCCGAAATCGGTATGCGCGCCGGTGCGCAGCTGGCCGGGCAGCGGATCACGCGCCAGCGCCGGATAATGGTTCGAGCCCAGCACGCTGAAATGGTGGTCGATCATGCCGGAGAAGTGATCCTCCGGCAGCGCAAGCGCGAGCGCGAAGGCGCGCATCAGGTCGGCGGCCTGGCGCTCCAGGCAGCGGTAGAGCTCGGTAAACACGGCGCGGTAGCGCGCCGGATGAAGCGGCCAGACATTGGGCGAATAGCAGCCCGCGGCGTCGGGATACTGCGCCAACCCCGGCGGCATGGCGTCGAGCGTGCCGACCATGAACTGCTCGCGCAGATCCTTGGGCGCCTCGACGCCGAGCGTCGCCGCCAGGCCCTTCTGCTCGAACGCCGCGTAGCCGCGTGGTGCTACCTCGCCGACCGGCGCGGCCTTCAGCTTCTCCTCGACCGGCAGGTCGAAGAACTCGCGCGACACCGCGAACGCGTCGTCGAGCAGCGCCGGCGGCACGCCGTGGCCGGCGACCATGAAGAACCCAATCGTCTCGCAAGCGCTCTTGATCTCGCGCGCGACGGCGCGACGTCCGGTCACGCCGCCGGCGTAGAACGGCCGCAGGTCGATCACCGGGATCGCGGCCTCGACCCTGGCCGGTTCGCTCATCGCGCGTTGCGTCATGCCGGCCGCTCCATGCCGGGGAAGCGGTCGTGGAGGTCGCGCTTGATGCGCTCGCTGCGCGCCTCGCCCGTAAGAGCGTCGGCGGCGAAGTAGATCTCGGCGACCTCGCGCTGGAGCTTTTCGAGCAAGGCGCGGTCGTCGTTGGCCTGCGGCACGCGCACGATGGTGTCGCCGCCGTAGGTCGGCACCGGCGCGTCCGGCGTGCCCTCGGGCCGTACGATCGGCCGGCCGGCTGCTACCGCGCGGATGTCCTGGCGCAGCCGGCTGCGCAGCGCCGCCACGCCCTCGTCGGTGGTGCCGAGATATTCGCGCTTGTGGATGTTGATCGGCCCCTGCCCGGTCCAGGCCTCCCAGTCGCCGGGATTGCTCTGGCGCTCCTCTTGTGAGCGGTGCGCGGTCTGGCCGTAGAAGTCGACCGACTCCCAGCCGACGGCGTCGCGCTTGCCCTGGCGCAGCACCTCGTCAGCGTCGTTGAAGTGGCGCCAGCCGAACTTGCGCGAGTTGGTGTCGTCGAGCGGCACCACCCACTTGGTCAGGCTGGTACGGCCGAAGCTGCGCGGCCCGCTCAGCTTCTGGAACATGCCGCCGTTCTGCGCCAGGTTCGGCAGCAGGTAGTCGTGGAAGCGCAGCGCCACCAGGTCGCCGGTGCGCCGTGCGTGGCTGTAGACGATGGCGGCCGGACGCTTGTGATAGACCACCACCGGCAGCTCGACGAAATGCTCGAGCCCGGGGAACTGCGGGCCGTTGACCCGGCCGTGCAGGAACACGCTGTGGAACGGGTCGATGGCGTTCTCGGTCTCCTGCAGCCAATTGCACGGCGAGTGGATCGAATACGGCACCAGGTCGTGGCCCGGCAGGTCGAGCGAGTCGAGATAGGGGAACGCCGGCATGTCCTCGGGCGGACCCATGTAGGCGAACACCAGCCCTTTGAGCTCGCGCACCGGGAACGCGGGCTGGCAGATGCGCCGGCGGATGTCGCTATCGGCCGGCTCGCCGGGCGTCTCCAAGATCGTGCCGTCGACGTCGAAGTGCCAGCCGTGATAGCAGCAGCGGATGCCGTGCGCCTCGATGCGGCCGTACTCGAGCGAGGCGCGGCGATGGGCGCAGTGCTTGTGCAGCAGCCCGATCGCGCCGCCGCCGTCGCGGAAGATCACGAGGTCCTCGCCGAGGATGCGGATCGCCCGCGGCTTGTCGCCGAGCTGCGCCGTCATTGCCACCGGATGCCAGAACCGCCGCAGGTACTCGCCGCCCGGCGTGCCCGGCGCGACCTGGGTCAGCTCGGTGTCGGGCCCGAGCGGCAGCCGGGTGTCGTAGCCGCCGTAGCGGCGCGTCGTCCAACGGGCCTCGTCAGCCACGGCCACTCTCCTCGCGTCGCAGGGTGCGGCATGACGCTTGCGTGGAACGAAACGTCGCAGGCGCGCCGCAGCCCACCGCAGATCTGATATTTGATATGATTTCTCCGATCCGATACCGTGTCAACGATGGGCTCCCCGCGACGAACATCGGCGGCGCCGGCGGGCACGGTGCCGCAGTTTTCCAAGGCCGGTTTCGCCTACGACACCCTGCGCCAACGTATCCTCGACGGCGGCTACCGGCCGGGCGACCGGCTGCGCCTGACCCGCATCGCCCAGGAGCTGGCGCTCAGCGAGATGCCGGTGCGCGAGGCGTTGCGCCTGCTGCAGAAGGACGGCCTGGTCGTCATGGAGCTGCATCGCGGCGCCCACGTCGCCGCGCTGTCGCTCGAGCGCGCCTGCGAGATCGTCGAGGTCCGCACCGCGCTGGAGGGTGTCGCCGCGCTGGCCGCCCTGCCCCACCACGACCGGCTGTCGGTCGCGCGGCTGAAAAAGCTGCTCGGCGGGCTCGAAGCCGCGCGCGGCGATGCGCCCGATTTCGCGCGACGCAACCGCGATCTGTTCACCGCGCTCTATGCGCGCGCACCCAACGCGTTCCTGGTCGAGCACATCCAGGCGCTGTGGGACCAGGTCTGGCGCTTCAGCTCGACCCTGGTGTTCGAGTTCATGCCGGGCCGGCTCGCCGCGACCGTGCGCGAGAACCGCGCCATTGTCGCGGCGGTCGCGGCCGGCGACGCGCCGACCCTGGCGCGTCTGCTCGAGACGCGACGCGACGACATCCTGGCGGGCTGGCGCCGCGCCGTCGCGCGCGCCGCCGGCGACGCCTGACGGCGGCCTGATGGCGACGGTCCGGCTCGACGCCCTGGAGAAGCGCTACGACACCACCGCGGCCGTCGCCGGCGTCACGCTCGACATCGCCGACGGCGAGTTCCTCACCCTGCTCGGCCCGTCGGGCTGCGGCAAGACCACGACCTTGCGCATGATCGCCGGGTTCATCGCGCCGTCGGCCGGGCGCGTCTGGATCGGCGCCAACGACGTCACGACCCAGCCGCCGCAGCATCGCGACGTCAACATGGTGTTCCAGGACTACGCCCTGTTCCCGCACCTCACGGTCGCGGAGAACATCGCGTTCGGCCTGGTCGAGCGCCGCGCGCCGCGCGCCGAGCGCGCGCGGCGGGTCGCCGAGCTGCTCGAGCTCGTGCGCCTCCCGGGGCACGAGGCCCGCTATCCTTCCGAGCTGTCGGGCGGCCAGCAGCAGCGCGTCGCGTTCGCGCGCGCGATCGCCCATCCGCCGCGTGTGCTCCTGATGGATGAGCCGCTCGGCGCGCTCGACCTCAAGCTGCGCGAGGCGATGCAGGAGGAGTTGCGTCGGCTGCAGCGCCAGCTCGGCATCACGACCGTCTACGTCACCCATGACCAGGTCGAGGCGATGCGCATGTCGGACCGCATCGCGGTGATGAACCAGGGCCGGGTCGAGCAGCTCGGCACGCCGGAGGCGATCTACGAGCGCCCGGCGACCGAGTTCGCCGCCGGTTTCGTCGGCAGCATCAATTTTCTGAAGGGCCGCTGCGTCGGCCACGAGGACGGCTGCTATATCGTCGAGACCGCCGCGGGGCGGCTGCGCGCCGACACCGGCGCGGCGCGCATCGCCGGCGCCACGCCGGTGACCTTGGCGGTGCGGCCCGAGCACCTGCGGCTCGACACCGCCGCCGGCGCCGACGGCCGCGAGAACCGCGTCGACGGCCAGGTCGCGGCGTCGTCGTTCCTCGGCAACCTCGTGCAGCTGGTGGTGCGCGCCGCCGGCGACCTCGAGCTCCGGGTCGAGCTGCGCGCCGGCGACCGCCGGCCGCCCGATGGCGCTACCGTGTCGGTCTCCTGGCCGACCGCCAAGACCGTCCTGCTGCCGTCGCGATGACCGCGCGCTGGCATCTCCTGATGTGGCCGCCGCTGCTGCTGTCGTTGGCGCTGCTGGTCGGCTCGCAATCCATCTTCCTGCGCGGCAGCTTCTTCGCCGACCTGCGCGTCGGCCGGCTGGGCAGCGAGCTGACCTTGCAGAACTATTGGCGGGTTGCCTCGGACGGCTTCTATCTGTCGGCGCTGTGGCTGACCGTGCGACTGTCGGCGCTGGTCGTGGTGTTCACCTTCGTGCTCGGCTACCCGACCGCCTACATCCTGGCGCGCATGCGCAGTGTCTGGGCGCCGCTGCTGCTGGCGCTGCTGGTCGCGACCTCGTTCGTCACCATCGTGATCAAGGTTTTGGGGCTCGTCATCCTGTTCAGCCCGGGCGGCCTGCTGAACGTCAGCCTGCTGTGGCTCGGCCTGACCGACCAGCCGGTGTCGCTGCGCGGCACCGAGTTCGGCGTCGTGGTCGGGCTGATGTACTTCACCATCGGGTTCTTCGTGCTGCTGCTGTATGGGGTCGTGCGCACCATCCCGCGGTCGCTCGAGCAGGCTGCCCAGCTGCTCGGCGCGCCGCGCTGGCGCGTGTTCTGGCGCGTCGTCGTGCCGCTCAGCCTGCCCGGCATCATCACGAGCGCGCTGGTCGTCTTCAACCTGTGCATGGGCGCCTTCACCTCGGCGGCGCTGATCGGCGCCGGCCGCATCCTGACCCTGCCGGTGCTGATCCAGCGCACCGTGATGCTCGACGCCCGCTATGCCATGGGCGCGACCTTGGCCGCGGTGCTGCTGCTGTGCGGCCTCGCCATCAACCTCATCTCGATCCTGGCGGTCGGCCGCCTCAAGGCGGCGCGGCGGGTGGTGGCATGATGGCGCGAGCGCTCTCCGGCACCTGGCTGGCGCTGGTGTTCGGCTTCATGATCGCGCCGCTGGTCGTGGTCGCCGGCGCCTCGTTCGGGCGCGGCGGCCGCACCGCGATGATCGACTTCCCGCCGCACGAGCTGACCTGGCAGTGGTATCTGGCGATCCCGGGCGACCAGGTCCAGGCGCTGGCGCTCAGCATCTCGTTGGCGCTCGCCTGCGCGCTCGCCGCGGCGCTGCTCGGCGTGCCGGCGGCACTCGGCATCGTGCGCGGCGATTTGCCGGGGCGGCGCGCCATCGCGGCGTTGTTCCGGCTGCCGCTGCAGATCCCGGCGGTGGTCGTCGGGGTGTCGTTCCTACAGCTCTACTACATCGTCGGCGATGTCATCGAGCTGCCGCTGGTCGGCAGTTTTTGGGGGCTGGCGCTGGCGCATCTCTTCATCGCGCTGCCTTACGTCGTCGGCTCGGTGGTCGCGATCCTCAACCGCTTCAACATGCGGCTGGAGGAAGCCGCGCTGGTGCTCGGCGCCGGCCGCTGGTCGACTTTCCGCCGCGTCACCCTGCCCGTCATCATGCCGGGGGTGTTCGCCGGCGCGGTCTACGCCTTCATGGTGTCGTTCTCCGACCTGCCGGTGGCGCTGTTCCTGGCCGGCCAGGGCTTCGTCACCTTCCCGGTCGCGATCTTCCAGTCGCTCGACTACGATTTCAGCCCGTCGATGCTGGCGCTCTCGACGCTCATCATCGTGTTCTCGTTCGTCGTGATGGTGGTGGTGCAGCGCTCGATCGGGCTGACCAACCTGTTGCACACCGGCGGTGCCGGATGATGGAGGTGGCGATGATGCGACGACTCACAATCGCGATGGCGGCCTTGGGCGTGCTGGCGGCGGGTGCGGCGCAGGCCCAGGAGCCGCGCTTCGACGGCGTGACCTTGCGCGTCGCAACGTTCGGCGGCGGCTGGGACAAGGCGGTCCACGAGTTCATCGGCGTCGAGCTCGAGAAGCGCGGCGGCAAGGTCGAGTACGTGCTGGCGCCGCCGCGCGAGGCGCTCGCCCAGCTGATCGCAGCGCGCGGCCGCGCCATGCCGTTCGACGTCGTCGAGATGTCCGACAACACCTGGGTCGACACCTTCGAGGGCAAGTTCCTGCAGAAGATCGACCTGTCGAAGATCCCCAACAAGAAGGACCTCGAGACGTTTCAGTACGATGACTGGAAGGTCGCGAGCTGGAACACCCAGGAGGGCATGATCTACGACACCGCGAAGTTCAAGGCGGCCGGCATCCCGGCGCCGCAGCACTATCGCGACATGGCCGACCCGCGGCTCGCCGGCAAGGTGCTGATGATCGACGTGTCGCAGGCCGGCTCGGTGCACTTCCTGGTCGGCGCGGCGCGCGACGCCGGCGGCAGCGACGCCAACCTGCAGCCCGGGCTCGATCTCCTGTCTAGCATCAAGGCGCGCAGCTATTGGAAGCTCGGCGCCGAGGCCCTCACGTTGCTCGAGACCGGCGAGGCCTGGATCGCGACCATGCACGCCGGCTTCGCGATCCAGGGCAAGAAGAAGGGCATGCCGGTGGCGTTCGCCCACCCGGTGGTCGGCACCAACCGCGGCATCCTGAAGGAAGGTTGGCTCGGCATCGTGCGCGACAGCAAGGTCAAGCCGGCCGCCGAGTTCTTCATCAACGCCTACATCGATTCCGAAGCGCAGGAGAAGCTGGCGCTGAAACGCGGCGTCGTGCCGGTCAACAAGGTCGCGCGCGCCGCGCTCGACAAGGACCCGGTGCTCAAGGACACGCTGCTGCTGAGCGACGCCGACGTGCGCAACACCATGCGGGTCGACTGGCAGAAGCTCGATCTCGACTATTCCGAGAAGTGGGGCCGCGCGGTCGCCAAGTGAGGGAGGCATCAAGGTGAGCCAGATCGACGACATCCTGGGCGTCGGCGCGATCGATCGCCTGCGCCGGCCCGTCGGCGAGGCGCGCGGCCTGCCGGGCAGCGCCTACACGAGCGCCGAGTTCTTCGAGCTCGAGCGCAAGACCTTGTTCCCGCGCACCTGGATGTGCATCGGCTTCGCGTCCGACATCCCGGGGCCGGGCGACGCCATGCCGCTGACCGCAGCCGGCCTGCCGCTGGTCGCGGTGCGCGGACAGGACGGCGCGGTGCGCGTGTTCCACAACGTCTGCCGCCATCGCGCGGCGCTGATCGTCACGGCGCCGGGCAAGAACCTGAAGCAGCTCGCCTGCCCCTACCACGCCTGGGCCTACGGGCTCGACGGCGCGCTCAAGGCGACGCCGTGGTTCGACGGCACCAAGGACGGCACGAAGCACGCGATCGACAAGGCCAACTATGGCCTGAAGGCAGTGCGCTCGGCGGCCTGGCATCACTGGATCTTCGTCAACCTCGACGGCAACGCGCCGGCGTTCGCCGAGCACATCCGGCCGCTCGAGGATTTGCTGAAAGGCGCCGACCTGTCGGCAGCGCGCATCAGCCACCGCGAGGACTGGGCCTGGCAGGGCAACTGGAAGCTGCAGCCGGACAACTGGGAGACCTACCATCACATCTGGGTGCACAAGAACATCTTCACCAAGATGTCGGACGACCTCGACCTCAAGACCGGCGAGCCCAAGGCCGAGCCGCTGCCGCTCGGCACCATCATGACGTTGCGGCGGCGCGCCGGCACCGACTTCTATCCGCCGGCCAACGACCTGCCCTACATCCCGATCCCCGAGGGCGCCGAGCGCGTGCGTTGCACCAGCGTGATCTTCCCCAACCTGACCCTGACGGTGCAGAGCGATCATCTGTCGTCGGTGGTCGCGATACCGATCGCGCCCGACCGCACGGTGTCGCAGATGGGCTATTTCTTCGTCGGCGAGGCGGCGACCGCGCCGGCCTACCAGAAGGCGCGCGACACCGTGCTCGATCGTTGGATGGGGACGACCCGTCGTCAGGGTGACCGCGGCGGGATCCGCAGCCAGGACATGGAGGTCTGGGAGCAGCAGCAGATCGCGCGACGCTCGCCGATCGCCGACGAGGTGCTGTTCTCGCCGGTCTGGGAGAAGAACGTCCACCACTTCCAGAACATGGTGGTCAACGTCATGGCCGGCGCGAACGCGCCGCGCTAGGCAGCTGCCGCCACCCGCGGCTGCCAGCTGCGCTGGCGCAGCACCAGCCAGCCGATCACGGCGACGTTGCCGAGGTTGAACGCGACGCCGACGGCGAACGCCGGGCCGTACGAGGCGAGCTGGTCGTAGAGGTAGCCGGCCAGCCAGCCACCCAGGGTCATGCCCAAAAGATTGGTGAAGAACCACACCGGCACGCGCCAGCTGGCCTCGTCGGCCGGGAACAGCTCGCGCAAGGCGACCACGTAGGCCGGAATGATGCCGCTGAAGCCGAGGCCGAACGCCGCCGAGACGACGAACAACCCGACCTCGTCCTGGGTCACCACGAAGGCGGCGAGCGCCAGCGCCTGGCACGTCGAGCCCGCGAGGACGGTCACGAGGCCGCCGGCGCGATCGGCCAGCCAGCCCCAGAACTGGCGCGACAGGAACGCGCAGCCGAGCAGCACCGACAGCATGGTGGCGCCGCGCGCCGGCGAGATGCCGAGATCGCTGCACAGCGCGACCAGATGGGTGGGTGGCATCGCCATCGGGGTGCAGCACAGGAAGCCGGCGACGCACAGCAACGCGAAAGTGGCGCCGCGCGACAGACCGAGGGTCTGCGCGCGCTCGGATTTGGCCGCCGCCGCGGAGAGCGCCGCGGTCGGCTCGGGCGCCGGCGGCAGGCAGATCAGCGCGATCGGCACGATCGCGACGGCGACGACGAGGCCGGTCAGCAGCATGGTCGAGCGCCAGCCGAAGGACGCGATGCCGAGCGCGAGCAGCGACGGCCAGAGCGCGCCGGCGATGTACTGTCCGCTTTGCACCAGCGCGACCGCCGAGCCGCGCCGCCGGTCGAACCAGCGGGTGACGTAGACGGTCAGGGGAATGTTGATCGCGCCGCCGCCCAGCATGCCGATCAGCAGTGCGTGGCCGAGCACCAGGTACCCGGCGCCGCCGAGCGTCGACAACGCCATGCCGGCGCCGACCATCAGGGCGCCGAACACGGTCGTCCAGCGGCAGCCGATGCGATCGGCGATCCAGCCCATGCCGATCGCGCCGAGCCCGAAGCCCATCCACACCACGGCGCCGGCGAACGCCGGTACCGCACGCGCGCTGCCGAGGTCGGCGGCGATGTCCTTCAGCCCGACCGCGACGACCAGCGGCGCGCCGTAGGTGAACGTCAGAATGGCGAGCACCGCGGCCGCGACGACCCACGATTTGGCCGTCTCGATGCTCGCCGGATCAGGTTGTGCGGTCGATGGGATGGCAGATCCGGGCGGCATGCGGGGGAGAAACCTGGGGTCCCGTGCGGGACCCGGTAGACTACCGGCGGGTCGCCGCTGTTCCAATACGATGCTGCAACGGCTCGCCTGGGTCGCGTCGGAGCGCTCGACGGCTGCCCGGGCGGCTCCGGGCCAGCGATTTACCCTGGTATTCGACCGATCTGCCCCTATGTAACGGTTCGCGACAAGCCCTTTGCCGCGCCCTCTCGATCAGCAAATCAGATGAAATGCTGTGTCCCCGCGGCATAACGCGGGCACAAGGAGATTCCGATGAAGTTTCGGCCATTGCAGGACCGCGTCGTCGTCCGCCGCATCGACGCCGAGGCGAAGACCGCGGGCGGCATCATCATCCCCGACACCGCGAAGGAAAAGCCGGGGGAAGGCGAGGTCCTCGCGGTCGGTCCGGGCGCCCGCTCGGAGGACGGCCGAATTCACGCGCTCGACGTCAAGGCCGGCGACCGGGTGCTGTTCGGCAAATGGTCCGGATCCGAGATCAAGCTCGACGGCGAAGAGCTCATGATCATGAAGGAATCCGATCTCTTGGGCGTGATCGAGAAGAAAACTGCGCGTAAAGCTGCATAGGGGAACACGCACATGTCTGCGAAAGAAGTCAGGTTTTCGACCGACGCCCGCGACCGCATGCTGCACGGCATCGGCATCTTGGCCAATGCCGTCAAGGTGACATTGGGACCGAAGGGTCGCAACGTCGTGCTCGACAAGTCGTACGGCGCGCCGCGCATCACCAAGGACGGCGTCACGGTCGCCAAGGAGATCGAGCTCGCCGACAAGTTCGAGAACATGGGCGCCCAGATGCTCAAGGAGGTCGCCTCCAAGACCAGCGACCTCGCGGGCGACGGCACCACCACCGCGACCGTGCTGGCCTATGCGATCGTGCGCGAAGGCAGCAAGGCGGTTGCCGCCGGCATGAACCCGATGGACCTGCGGCGCGGCGTCGACATGGCGGTCGAGGCGGTTGTCGAGGACGTCAAGCGGCGCTCCAAGAAGGTCTCGACCAACGCCGAGATCGCGCAGGTCGGCACCATCTCGGCCAATGACGACCGCGAGATCGGCGACATGATCGCCAAGGCCATGGCCAAGGTCGGCAACGAGGGCGTGATCACGGTCGAGGAAGCCAAGAGCTTCGAGACCGAGCTCGACATCGTCGAGGGCATGCAGTTCGACCGCGGCTACATCTCGCCCTACTTCGTGACCAATGCCGAGAAGATGCTCGCCGAGCTCGACGACCCCTACATCCTGCTGCTCGACAAGAAGCTGCCCGGCCTGCAGGCGATGCTCCCGTTGCTCGAGGCAGTGGTGCAGAGCGGCCGCTCGCTGGTGATCATCGCGGAGGACGTCGAGGGCGAGACGTTGGCAACCCTGGTGGTCAACAAGCTGCGCGGCGGCCTCAAGGTCGCGGCGGTCAAGTCGCCGGGCTTCGGCGATCGCCGCAAGGCGATGCTCGAGGACATCGCGATCCTGACCGGCGG
>JACQAI010000695.1 GCA_016195115.1 Pseudomonadota bacterium | reverse complement strand
GAAGGTCGAGCAGGAGCCCTTCACGGTCAGCGGCGCCAAGCCGATCGCGGTGACGATCAGCGTCGGCGTCACGACCAGCCGGGCGAGCGACGCCTACGGCATCGACCTGGTCAAACGCGCCGACGAGGCGATGTATCAGGCCAAGAACAGCGGGCGCAATCGGGTGGTTGTGGCCCCGGCAAAGCGGGCGGCGAGCGCCGCTACTTGATCTTGCCTTCGCGGAACAGCACGTGCTTGCGCGCCACCGGGTCGTACTTCTTGAGCTCGAGCTTGTCGGTGTTTTTGCGCGGATTCTTCTTGGTCACGTAGTAGTAGCCGGTGTCGGCAGAGCTGACCAACTTGATCAGCAGCGTGTTCGACTTGGCCATGGCAAGGCTCCGAGAGCGGGCGCGGGACGACGGGATCGGGCGGGCACCATAGCGGCGCCGGCCGCCAAGTCAAGGCCGAGGACGACCGGCGCAGGCCCGGCGGGCGCCTCCCGCCGGTCCTCCATCCGATTGATATATCGAAGGGTTTTGAACCGCGCTAGCGCGCCACGGCGACCGAGGAGCCGTGCGGGAAACGGCGGATCAGGGCCGGATCGGTGAGCATCGCACGCGCGACCTCGAGGTCGGCGTCGTTGACGCCAGTGCGCGCCGGGCAGGTTGCTGCCAGGGCCACCTGGGCGGTCTCGCTGAGGCCGTCGGCGCCGCGCCGCGCCGATACCGGGGCGATCGGGTCGAGACGGCCGATGCGCAGATCCTCGATCGACTTGGCGGCGCTCGCCGATTGGCCGCTGGTGCAGATGTTGGGGATGACGCCGAGGCGCTGCAGCGCGTAGTTCGACGGGGCGTAGAGGCGGGCCCAGGTCAGCAGCAGCTCGCCCTCGTTCGGCAGGGTCGTGAGATGCTGGACGGTGCCCTTGCCGTACGAGCTCGAGCCGATCAGGACCGCGCGATCGAGATCCTGCAACGCGGCGGCGACGATCTCGGCGCTCGAGGCCGAGCCGCCGTTGATCAGCACGACCATGGGCAGGCCGTTCAGGATGTCGGTCTGGTTGGCGTCGAAGATCTGCTCGCTGTCGGGATGACGGCCGCGGGTCGTGAGGACGCGCCCGTTGTTGACGAACAGGCGGGCTACGCCGACGCCTTGGTCGAGATAGCCGCCCGGATTGTCGCGCAGATCGAGCACGACGCCGCGCAGGTTGCGGCCGATCTCGGTCTTGGCGCGGGCCACCATCACGCGCAGCGCATCGGACGTCTGGGTGTTGAAGCCGGTGATATGGAAATAGGCGATGTCGCCGGCCTCGCGCCGATAGGTGATGGTCGCCGGCACGATGCGCGCCCGGCGCAAGGTCAGGGCGAACGGCGGCTGGACATTGCGCGCGACCGTCAAGGTGACGTCGGTGCCCTCCGGACCGCGCATCAGCGCGATCACCGCGCGGTCGCTCATGCCGACCAGCGCGGTGCCGTCGACATGGGTGATGCGGTCGCCGACCTGCAGGCCGCCTTTGGCCGCGGGGGTCTCGGGCAGCACCGCGCCGATGCGCACGACGCCCTCCTCGATGCGGGGCTCGATGCCGATGCCGCCGAAGCCGTCGCGCGACGCGCGGCTGTCGCGCGCCGAGCTTCGCCCGACATAGCGCGAGAAGCGGTCGAGATCGTGCATCGCGCCGTCGAACACGGTCTGGTACAGGTTCTCGACCGTGGTGGCGCGCAGCTTTTCGGAGCTCTCGCGGCCGGCGCCGAGGGCGCCCGCCACCACGGCCGCCCAGCCGCTGCTGTCGTGATCGGCCGGTGCGATGTAGCTCGCGGCCAGCTTGGGCCCCGCGGTGAGGCGCACCGTGTCGCCGTTGCGCTCGACCTTGACCTCGGGGTCGAGCGACGACAGCGCCTGCATGCCGTGGAGCGCGATGGTCGAGACCAGCACGGGATCGATGTACATCCGGTCGATGTTCTCGAGGCCGGTCGCGAAGATGTGCCGGGCGGCGTTGGTGCTGTACTCGCCGGGTTGACGCGGCTCGCTGCCCCCGACGATCGGCAAGTCGCGCATCGCGCACCCGGCCATCCCGCCCAGAGCCATCACCAGGGCGGCCATCGCCAGCCCGAAACCCCGCCAACGCGTCGTCACCCGGAGACTCCCGCGCACTGCCCTCGATCCTCGATTGAAGCGGCCGGCGATCATTACCGCTTTCCCCGCATGCGACAAGCCGGCCCCGGCGAATGGCCGCACTCTGCCGTGCGAATGGTTAACAGACTAGGGGCAGGGCTTTCGCCCTCTGGCGCGCAGCTAGCGGCCGCGACGGCGCCGGCCAGCCGGGCGTCCGCCACTCCGGTGGCCGGATTTGCCGCCGGCGGCTTTGGGCGCGCGGGCGGCGGGGTCGGCACCGTCGGTCAGCAGCGCCAGGATCAGGCTGCCGGTGACGACATCAGCTTCGGCCAGCCGAACCTCGACCGAATCGCCGAGGGTGAACGTGCGCCGCGTGCGCTTGCCGACCAGCCGGTGGTGCTGCTCGTCGTGCTGATAGAAGTCGGACGGCAGCGCGCGCATCGGCACCAAGCCGTCGGCGCCGGTCTCGCTCAGCTTGATGAACAGGCCGAAGCGGGTGACCCCGCTGATCCGGCCGGCGAAGCTGGCGCCGACGTGGGCGGCGAGGTAGGCGGCCGTGTAGCGGTCGACGACCTCGCGCTCGGCCTGGGCGGCGCGCCGCTCGGTCGCCGAGATCTGGTCGCCGATCTGCTCGAAGGAAGCGGCCTTTAGTCCGTCGGGCAGGCCGTCGGATCCCAGCCCGAGCGCCTTGATCAAGCTGCGATGAACCAGGAGGTCGGCGTAGCGTCGGATCGGCGAGGTGAAGTGGGCGTAGCGGCGCAACGCCAAGCCGAAATGGCCGATGTTGTGCGGGCTGTAGGCCGCCTGGGCCTGGCTACGCAGCACCACCTCGTTGACCAACGTCTGGTGCGGCGTGTCGGCGACGCGCTTGAGGATAGCCATGAAGTTGCGCGGCTTGACGACCTGGCCCTTGGGAAACCGGATGTGCAGCCCGTCGAGGAAGCCGCGCAGGGCCTCGAGCTTCTCGGCGCTCGGCGCATCGTGCACGCGGTACATGCAGGGCCGTCCCGCCGCCTCCAGGGTTTCGGCGGCGCAGACGTTGGCGAGGATCATGAACTCCTCGATCAGCCGATGGCTGTCGAGGCGCGGCCGCGGCACGATCGCGGTCACCGCGCCGGCGGCGTCGACCATGACCTGCCGCTCGACCAGGTCGAGATCGAGCGTGCCGCGCGCCTCGCGCGCCCGGGCGAGCGCCCGGAAGGCGCCGTAGAGCGGCACGACCGTGCGGCGCACCGGCTCGGGCACCTCGGCAGCGGCGCCGCGCTCATAGGCGAGTTGTGCCTCCTCGTAGGTCAGCCGCGCCGCCGAGCGCATCAAACCGCGCACGAACCGATGGCTGAGCTTGTTGCCGTCGCGGTCGATCCAGACGTGGACCGCCATGCAGGCGCGCTCCTCGTGCGGCCGCAGCGAGCACAGCTCGTTCGACAGCTGCTCGGGCAACATCGGCACGACGCGGTCGGGGAAATAGACCGAGTTGCCGCGCTGGTGGGCGGCCTGATCGAGCGCGTCGCCGGGGCGCACGTAGTGCGCGACGTCGGCGATCGCGACGATCAGGTGCCAGCCTTCCGGGTTGGCCGGATCGCCGTCGGGCTGGGCGAATACCGCATCGTCGAAATCGCGCGCGTCGGCACCGTCGATGGTGACCAGGGGGATCGCGCGCAGATCGGCGCGGTCGCCGAGCGTCACGGGTTCCGCCGCGGCCGCCAGCGCCAGCGCCGCCGGATCGAACTCGGTCGGGATGTCGTGGCCGTGGATCGCGATCAGGCTGATCGAGCGGGGCTCGCCGAGCACGCCGAGGCGCTCGATCACGCGCGCCTGGCGAAGTCCGAGCCGGCCGGTCGGCACGAGCTCGGCGAGCACCAGGTCGCCGTGGCGCGCGTTGGCCTCGTCGCCGCGCAGCACCTGCAGCTCGTCGCGCTGGCGGCGATCGGTCGGCTTGATCCGGCCGTCATCGCCGCGCCGCTCGAACACGCCGACCATGCGTTCGGCGGTGCGCGGCAGGGCGCGGATCGGGGTGGCGGCGTATTCGTCGGGGCCGCTGCGCTTGAGCCGCGCCAGCACCCGATCGCCGACGCCGGCGGCCGGCGCTCCGGCGCGCCCCGGACTGAGATAGATGGTCGGCACAGGCTCGGCGGGATCCCACGCGGCCGGTCGCGCCAGCACCTCGCCGTCGAGATCGGTGCCGGTGACGTCGAGCACCAGCACTTCCGGCAAGGCCCGCGGCCGCCCCTTGGCTCGCCCGGAGCGCCCGCGACGCACGCGCTCGAGCGAGCCGTCGCGCTCGAGCTCGTTCAGCAGCCGGCGCAGCTTGACGCGATCGGCGGCGTCGATGCGGAAGGCGTGGCTGATCTCGCGCTTGCCCGCCGCGCCGGAGTTCTCTTTCAGGTAGGCCAGAATCTGGTCGCGGGTCGGAAAGGGGGAGGGGTCAGGGGTCGGCTTAGCCACCGTCCGCCGACTTTGCGCTGGCGCGCCGCGCCTTGGTCTCGCCCGCCGGCTTCGTCGCCTTGGCGCGGCGCGTGCGTGCGCTCGGCGCCTTCGCCGCCTTGGGCTCGCCATTGGCCCGTTTGGCCTTGGCCTTGCGCGAGCCGCGTTTGCCGGGGCCGGCGTCGGCGGCGCGCGCAGACAGCAGCTCGAGCGCCTGCTCCAGGGTGATGGCTTCGGGCGTGGTGCCGCGCGGCAGGTTGGCGCGCACGCCGTTGTGCTGCAGGAAGGGCCCGAAGCGACCGCGGTAGATCGCGATCTCCTCCCGGTCGACGGGATGGTTGCCCATGACGCGCAGCGGGGTCGCCTTGGCCTTCGCTTCGGCGAGCAGCACGACGGCGCGGTTGAGCCCGATGGTCAGCACGTCGTCGTCCTTGGGCAGCGACTTGTAGACCGGCCCGAGCTTGAGGTAGGGCCCGAAGCGGCCGATGCCCGCGGTGATCGGCTTGCCGGTCTCGGGATGAATGCCGATCTCGCGCGGCAGCGCGAGCAGGCCGAGCGCGAGCTCGAGCGTGACGTCGGCGGGGCTCACGGTCTTGGGCAGCGAGGCGCGCTTGGGCTTGTTCAGCTTGTCGCCTTCGCCGAGCTGGACGTAGATGCCGAATGGTCCTTTTTTCAGCGTCACGGGCTCGCCGGTCGCGGGATCGCGGCCGAGCTCCCTGGGCAACGCGAGGTCGGCGCCGTTGCCGTGCGCGCCGGCATCGGTCTCGACCGCGAGCGGCCGGGTGTAGCGGCAATTCGGGTAGTTCGAGCAGCCGATGAAGCCGCCGGTGCGCCCGAGCCTGAGGCCGAGCCGGCCGGCCTGGCACGCCGGACACAGGCGCGGATCGCGGCCGTTGGCGTCGGCCGGGAAGAAGTGGTGGCCGAGCGCGGCATCGAGCGCGTCGATCACTTGCGTGATGGTCAGGTCCTTGGTGCCGTCGATCGCGGCGATGAACGGCCCCCAGAACTCGCGCAGCACCGTGCGCCAGTCGATGCGGCCGCCCGAGATCTCGTCCAGCTGCGCCTCGAGATCGGCCGTGAAACCGTACTCGACATAGCGCTCGAAGAACGACGCGAGGAACTGCGTGACCAGGCGGCCGCGATCCTCGGGGATGAAGCGACGCTGGTCGAGCCGCACATAGCTGCGGTCCTGCAGCACCTTGATGATCGAGGCATAGGTCGACGGCCGGCCGATGCCGAGCTCCTCGAGCTTCTTGACCAGGCTCGCCTCGCTGTAGCGCGGCGGCGGCTGGGTGAAATGCTGATCGGTGGCGATCGCGCCGCGCTCGAGCGCCTCGCGCTCGGCGAGCTTGGGCAATCGAGCCTGGCCCTCCTCGTCGTCGCTGTCGTCGCGGCCTTCCTGATAGAGCGTGAGGAAGCCGTCGAACACCAGGATCGATCCGGTCGCGCGCAGCACGACCTGGCCGTCCGGCGCGCCGATGTCGATCGTCGACTGGTCGAGCACCGCGCTTTCCATCTGGCTGGCGAGGGTACGCCGCCAAATCAGCTCGTAGAGCTTCAACTGCTCGGGCTCGAGCTGCTGCGCGACGTGCTCGGGGCGGCGCGCCACATCGGTCGGCCGGATCGCCTCGTGCGCTTCCTGGGCGTTCTTGGCGCGCGCGCGATAGACGCGCGGCTCACGCGGCAGATATTTCTCGCCGTAGTCGCGGCCGATCAGCCCGCGCGTGCCCGCGATCGCCTCGGCCGACAGCTGCACGCCGTCGGTGCGCATATAGCTGATCAGGCCGACGGTCTCGCCGCCGATATCGACGCCCTCATAGAGCCGCTGCGCGATCTGCATGGTGCGCGTGGTGCCGAAACCGAGCTTGCGCGAGGCCTCCTGCTGCAGGGTCGAGGTCGTGAACGGCGGCTGCGGATGGCGCCGTGTGGTCTTCTTCTCGACCGAGATGACGGTGAACGCCCGCGCCTCGATCGCTGCCTAGGCGCGTTCCGCGTCGACTT
>JACQAI010000653.1 GCA_016195115.1 Pseudomonadota bacterium | reverse complement strand
GCACGATCGTGCCGAAGGCGCGGGCGAGCGCGGCGCCGTCGGCGGCCGACAGGGTGTCGCCGATCACGCCCCGGACGTCGTACTCGCGCAGGGTCGTCGGATCGAAGCGATGCGCGCCGGCGCTCACGACGGGTTCCCGTGCGAGCCCGAGCGCCCGATGCACACGTAGGTGAAGCCGGCCGCCGCCATCGCGTCGGCCTCGTAGATGTTGCGCAGATCGATCAGCACGGGCTGGCGCATCAGCCGCTTGACGCGGCCGAGGTCGAGGGCGCGAAACTCGTTCCACTCGGTGACGATGGCCAGTGCATCGGCGCCGCCCATGCACTCGTACGCGGTGTCGCACCACACGACGTCGTCGAGCAGCTTGCGCGCCTCGCCCATGCCCTCGGGATCGAACGCCCGCACCGTCGCGCCGGCCTTGACCAGCGCCGGGACGATCTCGAGGCTCGGGCTCTCGCGCATGTCGTCGGTGTTGGGCTTGAAGGTAAGCCCGAGCACCGCGATGGTCTTGCCGGCGACCGAGCCGCCGACCGCGTCGATGATCTTCTGGGCCATGCGCTTCTTGCGCTGATCGTTGATGGCGACCACGGTCTCGATGATGCGCAGCGGCGTGCCGGCCTCCTGGGCGGTACGCACCAGCGCCAGGGTGTCCTTGGGGAAGCACGAGCCGCCGTAGCCCGGGCCGGGATGCAGGAACTTGCGCCCAATGCGGCCGTCGAGCCCGATGCCGCGCGCCACGTCGTGGACGTCGGCACCCAGCCGCTCGCACAGATCGGCGATTTCGTTGATGAAGGTGATCTTGGTCGCGAGGAAGGTATTGGCCGCGTACTTGATCAGCTCCGAGGTTTCGACCGAGGTGAACACCATCGGCGTCTCGATCAGGAAGAGCGGCCGGTAGAGCGCGCGCATCAGCTCGCGGGCGCGCTCGCTGGTGGCGCCGATCACGACGCGGTCGGGGCGCATGAAGTCGTTGATCGCCGAGCCTTCGCGCAGGAACTCGGGGTTGGACACGACGTCGAACTCGGCGTCCGGGCGGGCGGCGCGGATGATGCGCGCGACCTCGCGGCCGGTGCCGACGGGCACCGTCGATTTGGTGACCACCACCGTGTAGTGCTCGATCGCCTGGGCGATCTCCTTGGCCGCGGCGTACACGTAAGAGAGGTCGGCGTGGCCGTCGCCGCGTCGGCTCGGCGTGCCTACCGCGATGAACACCGCGTCGGCCTTGGCGACCGCGGATGCGAGCTCACTCGTGAAGGCGAGGCGCCCCGCCTTGCGGTTGGATTCGACGAGCTGCTCCAGCCCGGGCTCGTAGATCGGCATTTCACCGTCAAGCAAGCGCGCGATCTTGGCCTCGTCCTTGTCGACGCACACCACGTCGAGGCCGAACTCGGAGAAGCAAGCGCCGGAGACGAGGCCGACATAGCCGGTGCCGATCATGGCGATACGCATGGCGCGGCCCCCGGTTCGATCAGCCGCAGTAGGACTTGAGGATCTCGCGCACTTGGCTGCCCATGTCGGCGCGCTCGAGCGCAAACGCGATGTTGGCCTCCAGGAACCCGACCTTGTCGCCGCAGTCGAAGCGCCGCCCCTCGAAGCGCACGCCATGGAACGGCATCAGACCGATCAGGTCGGCCAGAGCGTCGGTCAGCTGGATCTCGCCGCCGGCGCCGCGTTCTTGCCGATCAAGATTAAAAAATACCTCGGGCTGCAGGATGTAGCGCCCGATCACCGCCAAGGTCGACGGCGCCTTGGCCGGGTGCGGCTTCTCGACCAGGCCCTTGACCTCGACCAGCCGGCGCTCGGATGCCGCGCCCGGATTGGGATCGACGATGCCGTAGCGGCTGGTGTGCTCGCGCGGTACGTCCATGACCGCAACCATGTTGCCGCCGACCTTGCCGTGGAGCTCGACCATCTGCTTGAGGCAGGGCTCGGCCGACAGGATCAGGTCGTCGGCGAGCAGCACCGCGAACGGCTCGTCGCGAATCAGATCGCGCGCGCACCACACCGCGTGACCCAACCCCAGCGGCTCGGGCTGGCGCGTGTAGGCGACCTGCCCGGCCGGCATCATGGTCGGCTCGAGCAGCTTCCAGAGATCGTGCTTGTCGCGGCTGATCAAAGCGTGGTGCAGGTCGGCCGAGTAGTCGAAATGGTCCTCGATCGCGGTCTTGCCGCGGCCGGTGACGAAGATGAACTGCTCGATGCCGGCGGCGCGCGCCTCCTCGACCGCGTACTGGATCAGCGGCTTGTCGACCACCGGCAGCATTTCCTTGGGCATCGCCTTGGTCGCCGGCAGGAAGCGCGTGCCGAGCCCGCCGACCGGAAATATCGCCTTGCGAACCGCTTTGCCCATCACTGCCTCGGGAGGCCCCGATAAATTCAGAAAAAATGCAGCCTTTTCAAAAGCTAGGTGGCGCCGCCTTCTGCCACAAGGACTCGGGCGGCGCAAGTAAACGCCCAAGTAGGCCCGCGCGTCACCGCGGTCCAGTTAAAACCTGTTTAGCCTCGTTGATCATCGCCGCGAGATAGGCCGAGCCGCCGCGGTCGGGATGGTTGCTCATCATCAATCGGTGATGCGCCTCGGTGACCTCGGCGGGCGTCGGATCGCCGCTCAGCCCAAGGATGCGCAGCGCCTCCGTTCGGCTCATCGCGCCGGCGCGCGGGCGCGGCGCGCCGGCCGCCGCCGCGGCGGTATCGCGCCAGTCCGGGAAGCTGCGGTCGAGGCAGGTCTCGACCAGCTGCGCCGATTGCGCGTCCTCGGCGCTGGTCTCGTGCCACAGCTGGATCAGCTCGGTCTCGCCCAGGCTCTCGATGCGGCGGCCCTGGAAGCGCCCGCGCAGCACCGGACCGCTGAGCGCGCCGCTGTCATGGTCGAGCGTGAGCTCGAGGAAGGCCGTTCGGATCGACGAGGCTTGCCCCGGGCTTGGCCGCGCCGCCTGGTCGCCGCGCGCCCACGGGCGCCAACCACGCATCAGCCAATAGACGATCGGCACCAGGAAGCTCGCCAGCCCAACCCGCCCCGTGACGGTCAGCGCGCCGATGCCGAGCACCGCGATGCCGACGCCGGCCCAGCGCAGGCCCTGGGCGAGGTTCGCCGGGTTGGCGCCAACGAACGCCTTGGCGAGAAAGAACAGCAGCACCAGCGCGACCAAGCCGAGCGCGATGTACGGCATGCGGCCTACCGGTCGAGCTGGTGGGTCAGCTGCAGCACGACGCCGCCGCGCTGGCGCGAAAAGTTCTCCAGCGCCCGCCGGCCGCCCGCGGCGTAGACCGCGACCGCGCCGAGCAGGTCCTTCAGCTGGCTGGCGCTCGAGCGGTCGAACGGGCAGCAGGCGCCGCCGGTCAGCTTGGCGATGTGCTCGAAGGCGTGGCGCGCGCCCGTGTCGGCGCCTTCATGGAACAGGAACGCGCGCACGCCGAGCAGCCCGAGCTCGCCGGCGAGCCGGCCGAGCTGGTCGACGTCCTCCTCGACGCAGTCGCCGATGAACACCAGCGCGCCGACCTTGCCGCGGCCGGCCTCGGCCCGGGCGTGCGCCAGCACCTTGGCGATCTGGGTCTGGCCGGCGGCGCAGAACACCTGGGACATGCGCTTGAGCATGGCGGGCGCGCTGCCATCCCACGGCCCGGCGACGAACTCGCCGAAGCCGCGATAGAACGCCAGCTGGATGTCGAGGCCGCCGAGCGCCGCGGTCTCATTGAACATCTCGGCCTGGATCTGCATCGCCGCGTCCCAGGTCGGCTCGCGGCTGGCGGTCGCGTCGAGCGCAAAGATCAGCCGGCCGCGCGGGCCCGCGGCCGGCGCCGGGGTTGCCCGCACCTTGGCCAGGAAGGCGTCGACCTGGCTCTGGCTCGAGATCTCGCGGCCGCCCTGCCCCTTGTCGCGCTCCCCCGCCATCGGCGGCCGTCCTCCCCCCGTCGGTGCACCCGTCCCCTTATGTTGTCCCGATCAGGGCGGTTTGCACCATC
>JACQAI010000652.1 GCA_016195115.1 Pseudomonadota bacterium | reverse complement strand
GACTGAGCGCGAGCTCGAGCAGGCCGGCCCCGACGAGGCCCTGATGGTGCGCGTCGGCCAGGGCGACGAGCCGGCCTTCCAAGTGCTGGTGCACCGGCACCTGCAGCGCAGCCTCGACCTCGCCCGGCGCATGACCGCGTCGGCCAGCGACGCCGAGGAGATCGCCCAGGAGGCATTCCTGCGCGTCTGGACCACGGCGCCGCGCTGGCGTCCCGAGGGCGCGCTGTTCCGCACCTGGCTCTACCGTGTCGTGGTCAATCTGTGCCTCGACCGCGGACGCCGCAAGCCGTTCGCGCCGCTCGCCGATGCCGGCGATCCGAGCGACCCGACGCCCGACGCGCTGGCCCAGCTCGAGCGCCAGGAGACCCAGCGCCGCGTCGCCGCGGCGATCCGCGCGCTGCCCGACCGCCAGCGCGCCGCGCTGGTGCTGTCGTATTACCAGGGCCTGAGCAACCAGGAAGCCGCCACGGTGCTGCGCGTCTCGGTGTCGAGCCTCGAGGCACTGCTGGTGCGCGCGCGTCGCACCTTGCGCGCGCGCTTGGCCGATCCCGACCCCAAGCCCGGCTCGGGTGGCGCGCCATGACCTTGAAGCGCTTCAAGCAGCTGCTCGATACCTACGGCGCCGACCTCGCACGCTGGCCGGTCGAGGAGCGCCGCGCCGCGCGCGCCCTGGTCGCCGCCGATCCGCGCGCCCGCCAGGCGCGCGACGAGACCGCCGAGCTCGATGCCTTCCTCGACCGCTACGCGCCCGAGCCGGCGTCGGCGGCGCGCGTCGTCGCTGGGTTGCGCGCGCTGCCGCCCGCGGTGTTGGACTGGCGCGCGGCGCTCGCCGAGCTGTGGTGGGAGCTGCGCGCGCTGCCGCGCGTGCCGACCATGGTCGCGGTCGTGCTGCTCGGGTTGCTGGCCGGCTTCACCTCGGTCGACATCGCGCGCGTACCGGGGACGCGGGCCGATCTCAGCGCCTTGATGTTCGAGCCGATGCCGAGCGATTGGATCCAGCTATGAGCCTGAAGAAGCCGCTCAGCTGGTTCCTGCTCGCGTCGCTCGCGCTCAACCTGTTCCTGCTCGGCGTGGTCGCCGCCTATCAGCTGCACGGCCGCGTCGTCGCCGAGGCGCGCGCGCCGCGTACCCAGCTGCGCATCGAGCAGATCGCCGAGACCTTGCCGAAGGGCGACGCCGCGCGCCTCGAGGCGATCTTCCGCGAGCACGCCGCCGAGCTCGGCGAGCTGACCGCCGGGATCGGCGTCGGCCAGGATCGCCAGCGTGACGGCTTCCGCGCCCAGCCGTTCGATCCCCGGCCGGTCGCCGCCGCGATGGAGATGACGCGTTTCAATCACGACGCCGCCAAACGCGTCGTCCACGGCATCATCCTCGAAGCTGCCGAGCAGATGTCGCCCGAAGGCCGCGCCAAGCTCGCCGACTGGGCCAGCCCGCCGATCCCCGACAGCGCCCGTTGAGCGCTGCCGTCGCGGGCCGCAGGCCCGGCTGTCCCGCGCGATGACGGGATCCCCCTCCTGCCGATGTTGGTACCGAAATTGCTGGTGAAGTAAGTCCGACCGGTGCTGAATCGGCGGGGGCATGCGAAAAGCGGGGGTGGGGCGATGCGGAAGGCGATATTGGCGACGCTCGCGCTCGGCGCGGTTGTCGCGACGTCGGGCACGGCGTGGGCGGAGCTGCCGACCTTGCCGCCGGGACCCAAGGTCAAGATCGCGACGTCGACCCAGTCGCTGCCGACGATCCCGCAAATGGTCCGGGTCGACGCACCCTATTTCAAGGAGATCATCCCGCAGAAGTCGGGCGGCCGCATCGAAGCGACCGTGCAGAGCTGGGCCGAGCTCAACCTGACCGGCCAGGAGATCATCCGGCTGGTGCGCTCGGGCCAGCTCGACATCGGTGGCGCGCCGCTCACCACCGTGTCGGGCGACGTGCCGCTGCTCGACGGCATCGACCTCGCCGGGCTCAATCCCGACATCGTCACGGCGCGCAAGGTCGCCGAGGCGATGGTCCCGGTCGCCAACAAGGACTTGGAGAAATTCAACAACCGCATCGTCGGCGTGATGCCCTATCCGGCCCAGGTGATCTGGTGCAAGAAGGCCGTGACCGACCTCGCCGACCTCAAGGGCCGCAAGATCCGCACCTTCGGGCCGAGCCTCAACGACTTCGTGCTGGCAATCGGCGGTCAGCCGGTGTCGGTCGGGTTCCCCGAGGTCTACAGCGCGCTCGAGCGCGGCGTCGCCGAGTGCGCGGTGACCGGCACCGGCAGCGGCAACGCCGCCAAGTGGTTCGAGGTCACGACCCACATCTATGCGCTGGTGGTTGGCTGGTCGACCGGCGCGTACTTCGTCAACGTCAGCTGGTGGAACAAGCTCGATCCGGCGGTGCAGGCGTTCCTGGCTGCGGCGATCAAGGAGATGGAGGACAAGCAGTGGGCGCTGGGCGCCGAGGCGACCCAGGACGGCCTCGACTGCAACACCGGCAAAGCCGCCGGCTGCAAGATCCACACCTTGGTCACCAAGGACCCGATGACCGTGGTCGCGCCGACCGAGGCCGACAAGGCGCAGCTGAAGAAGATCCTGTCCGACAACGTGTTGCCCGGCTGGGTCAAGCGTTGCGGCGAGCGCTGCGGCGAGGTCTACAACCAGGTCGTCGCCCCGATCACCGGCGTCAAATACGCCGCAAAGTGAAGAGGAAGGGCTTCACAATCCCTCCCCTGTGCGAAGCATGGGGGAGGGTAGGGTGGGGGCGAGGCCCTCACCATGTGCTGTGCCGCCGGAACTCGGTCGTGCATCCGTGCTCCCACCCTACCCTCCCCCATTGCTGCGCGACGGGGGAGGGATAATCGATGGTCGACACGCGCACGCAGACTGCCGCGACCCTGGTGACGCCGCTGCGCCGCGCGCTCGAGGCTCTCGGGCGCGTCATGCTGCAGGCCGGCGGCTGGATGTACGTCGTGTGCGCGGTGTTCATCACATTCGACGTGATCGGGCGCAAGTTCTTCGGCGTGTCGTCCAAGACCACG
>JACQAI010000651.1 GCA_016195115.1 Pseudomonadota bacterium | reverse complement strand
TCCGCAACCAGCGCCTCGCCCATCGCCACGCGCGCCTTGCCCATATAGTGCTCGAGCGCGTGATGGTAGAGCGCGCGCTTGTCGCCGAACGCGCCGTACAGGCTCGGCCGGTTCATGCCGGTGGCGGCGCACAGATCGTCGAGCGAGGTCGCGGCGAAGCCGGCGCCCCAGAACGCCGCGGTCGCCTTGGCGAGCGCGGCCTCGGGGTCGTAGGCGCGTGGGCGGCCGCGCCGGGCCGGCGTTTGAGATTTTTGTACCATATCGCAAAGAATTCCTTGACCGCCCCTATTTTCATGCGGCACGGTACAAAAATCAACAGAGGAGGACCACCATGGACCTGTACTTCTCGCCGCTGGCCTGCTCGATGGCGACCCGCATCGCGCTCTACGAGGCCGGCGCCGACGCGATCTACCACCCGGTCGATCTCAAGACCAAGCGGCTCGCCGGCGGCGCCGACTTCCGCGCGCTCAACCCGATGGGCCAGGTGCCGGTGCTGCGCACCGACACCGGCGAGCTCGTCACCGAGAACCCCGTGGTGCTGCAGACCGTCGCCGACCGCTACCCGGACGCCGGGCTGCTGCCGCAAAGCGGCATCGCGCGAACCAAGGTGCTGCAGTGGACCAACTTCATCACTACGGAGCTGCACAAGCTGGTGTTTCAACCGCTGCTCGACCCGGCGAGCAACGACGGCGCCAAGGCTTACGCGCGTACCAAGGCGGGGCCGCGCTTCGCGCATCTCGATGCGCATCTCGACACGCGCGAGTTCCTGGTCGAGCGCTTCACCATCGCGGACTGCTATCTCGTGACGACGCTCAACTGGACGCGCGCGGTCGCCATCGACCTGACGGCGTGGCCCGCCGTGCTGGCCTACTACAAGCGCACGCTGGCGCGGCCGAGCGTCGCGCGCGCCGTGGCCGAGGAGTTCGCGCTCTACCAAGCCGAGCAGCAGCGCGGCGCGGCATAGCCGCAAGATCCGCCAAGTCCGCCGCGCCGTGCGCGCCTAGGGTCATCGCCTTCAACACCCCCAAGGTGCCCCAAGATGGCAATCGCACTCGATACAACTGCCACGGTGCGGCGCCCGGCCGGGCGCGCCCGAAACTGGCGCGCGCACCTCGCGGCGTGGCTCAAGACCCGCGCGGCGCGGCGTGAGCTCCTGCGCTACCAGGCGATCGACCGGCGCTTCGCCCAGGATATCGGGCTGACGCCGGAGGAACTCGCCTACACGCCCTTGAAGGGCTGGCCCCAGCGATCCTGGTAGACGAACTCGGCGAGCGGGCCGCGACCGACCGGACCGAATTTTCCCATCGGGTAGCCGATCGGGATGATGGCGTAGGAGTGCACGTTGGGCGGCAGGCCGAGCGCCGCCTCGCTCTCCTTCTCGTAGAGCAGATGGCGCGTCGTCAGGGTGGCGCCGAGGCCGAGCGCACGCGCCGCCAGCAGCATGTTCTGCACCGCCGGATAGATCGACGCGCCGGACGAGCGCGTCGGCTTCTCGGCGCTCTCGATGCACGGCACGATCCAGACCGGCGCCTCGTGGAAATGATCGGTCAGGTACTCGACCGCCGAGTGCTGGCGCTTGTAGCCTTCGGCGGTGGCGCCCGGCGGCGGCGCGCTACTGGCGTAACGCGGCCCGACGACCTCGTCGAGCGCGCGCTTGTACCAGACCTGTACGGCTTTTTTGATCGCGGCGTCCTTGATGACCAGGAAGCGCCAGCGCTGGGTGTTGCCGCCGTTGGGCGCGCACTGGCCGGCCTGCAGGATCTTGGCGACCAGCGCGTCGGGCACCGGATCGGGCTTGAGGCGCCGCATCGCCCGGGTCGAGTGGATGATGTCGAACAGCTCGGTCGGCTCGGCCATGGTGGCGTCCCTCAGTCCGCAGTCTTGGCGGTGTACTCGGCGTCGCTGACGTGCTCGCCCCACGACGTGCCGCCGCCGTCCTCGCCCGACTCCGACATCGCCAGGTGCGAGAACAGCCGGTCCGGCGCGGCGCCGTGCCAGTGCATGGTGTTGGGCGGGATCATGCCGGTGTCGCCCGGGTTGAGCGCGCGCGGCGGCTCGCCCTTGAGGCACAGCCGGCCGACGCCGGACACGCAATAGAGCGTCTGGCCGACCGGATGGCTGTGCCAGGCCGTGCGCGCGCCGGGCGTGAACGACACCATGGTAGCGCGCATGCGCGACGGCGCCTTGCCGACCAGCACCTCATCCTGAAACACCACCCCCGTGAAGGTGGCGGCCGCCCCCTGCTTGGTGGGCCGGGCTCCTGCGCGCACGACTGCCATGGCTGTTGCTCCCTGTAGAGGTTGAGCGATCCCGCCTATATTATCGGCCGGACCCGCCTCGAGGGAGGATTTCATGGTCATGATCCTGGACGCGCCGCCGGCCTACGAGATCCAGGTCGCCGACGTCGAATACCAGCGTCAGGGCGGCCGCGCGCTGCTCGCCACGCTCTATCGGCCGATCGGCACTGGCCCCTTTGCGGCCGTCCTCGAAGTTCACGGCGGCGCCTGGACCTCGAAGGATCGCTTCAACAACGCCGACACCGCGACGACCCTGGCCAAGGCCGGCATCGTCGTGCTGTCGATCGACTTCCGCATGCCGCCCGAGGCGCCGTATCCGGCGTCGCTGCAGGACATCAACCTCGGCGTTCGCTGGCTCAAGGCTCACGCGCGCGACTACGCCAGCGCGCCCGAGCGGGTCGGCGCCTACGGCACCTCGAGCGGCGGCCATCAGGTGCTGCTCGCGGCCCTGCGCCCCAACGATGCGCGCTACAAGGCCCTGCCGTTGGCGGGCGCGCCCGGCGTCGACGCCAAGCTCGCCTTCGCGGTCTCGGGCTGGGGCGTGCTCGATCCGCTGGATCGTTACCGCCAGGCCCAAAAACTCGGCAAGGCCGAGCTGGTCAAGAACCACGACGCCTTCTGGGGCAGCGAGGCCGCGATGGCCGAGGGCAGCCCGCCCTTGATCCTCGAGCGCGGCGAGGCGGTCGATCTGCCGCCGGCGCTGGTGTTCCAGGGCACCAAGGACGAATGGACCTCGGTCGCGCAGGCCGAGCGCCTGGCGTCGCTCTACCGCGAGGCCGGCGGCGTCATGGAGCTCGGCCTCTACGAGGGCGAGCGCCACACTTTCCTCAACGAGCACCCGACGTCGCCCAACTCGCTCAAGGCGGTCGAGCAGCTCGCGGCCTTCATCCGCAAGCACGGCGGCGGCGCACGCTAGCTGCGCCGACCGCACTCCGCATGAAGATTACGATCCTCGACGACTATTTCGACACGGTGCGCACGCTCGCGTGTTTCGCCAAGCTGGCGGGCCACGACGTCACGATCTGGAACGACCATGTCCAGGACGTCGACAAGTTGGCCGCGCGACTGCGCGACACCGAGGTCTTGGTGTTGATCCGCGAACGCACCCAGATCCGCAAGGCGCTGCTCGAGCGCCTGCCCAAGCTCAAGCTGATCAGTCAGCGCAGCGTCTATCCGCATATCGATATTCCCCACTGCACCCGGCTCGGCATCGTCGTGTCGTCGAGCCAGCACGCCGGCACGCCGTCCTACGCCACGGCCGAGCTGACCTGGGGCCTGACGATCGCGGCGATGCGCCAGATCCCCCAGCAGATGGCCTCGCTGCAGCAGGGCACGTGGCAGATCGGTGTCGGCACCACCCTGCGGGGCAAGACCTTCGGCATCTACGGCTACGGCCGCATCGGCGCCGCCGTCGCCGGCTACGCGAAAGCGTTCGGCATGCCCGTCGTGGCGTGGGCGCGCGAGGCCTCGCTGACGAAGGCGCGCGCCGACGGCCACGCGGTGGCGCCGAGCAAGGATGCGTTCTTCGCCGAGTGCGACGTCGTCTCGCTGCACATGCGCCTGGTCGAGGCGACGCGCGGCATCGTCACCGCCGCCGATCTCGCGCGCATGAAGCCGACCGCGCTGCTGGTCAACACCAGCCGCGCGCCGCTGATCGCGCCGGGTGCGCTGGTCGCCGCGCTCAAGGCCGGGCGCCCGGGCATGGCGGCGGTCGACGTCTTCGAGCACGAGCCGTTGCGCGATCCCAACGACCCGCTCTTGACCCTGCCCAACGTCGTCGCGACACCCCATATCGGCTATGTGACGCGCGACGAGTACGAACTGCAGTTCTCCGACATCTTCGACCAGATCGCGGCCTACGTCGCGAGCACGCCGGTCCATGTCGTCAATCCCGACGTGCTGGCCGCGGCGCGGCCGGCCGTGAGCCGCTAACCCATGGCCAAGGCACCGCCCGGCGGCAACCGCGACAAGCGCTATTACGGCCCGGCGCTGCGCGTCGACCTGCTCGACAACGAGCACAAGACGCCGCTGTGGTCGACCAGCCAGCTGATCGTCAAGGCCAAGCCCGGCGGCCTGCCGGGCGGCCTCGAGCCCGACCAGACGGTGACCGCGGTGTTTGGCTTCGAGGACGAGCGCGAACACGGGCTGTTCGAGGCCACGGTCGCCAAGCTCGACGCGGCGAACGGCCAGCTCGGCTTGCGTTTCACCTGGGTCAACGAGGGCGGTCACGCCTTGATCGCCAAGATGACCAAACGGGTCGATCCCAAGCGCCCCGAGACGCGGCCCATCATGAAGGTCACGTTCACGCGCAGCACCATCAACTGGTCGCTGTCCGGCTTCCTGCTCGGCGGCTACTGGGGCGAGCTCAAGAACGGCCAGCGCTTCAACGGCATGATCTGGATGGACAAGCCCCAGGACCCCGGCGTGTTCGCCGGCCACGCCGTGCGCGTCAACCACGACCGCCACACCGTGTCGGTCAAGTTCGACGAGATCCCCGACAAAACCTTCGAGCTGCTCGAAGCCGTGATCAAGAAGAGCGTCTGAACCCTCACCCTTCCCTCTCCCGCATTGAGGGAGAGGGTGGCGAGCGCGCGTCAGCGCGCGACGCCGGGTGAGGGCTACGCCTTCTTGAGCGTCGCGAGGGCATCCCAGACCGAGCGGTCGAGCTCGAGACCGTCCTTGAGCAGGCGCGCGCGGGTCTGGAAGGAGCGCTCCGAGGGGATGCGGATGTCGTCGACCCCGGGCGCGCGCGGCGTCGCCTTGACGCGGTCGACCAGCGCCGCAATTTCGCGCTTGGTGTCGGCCAACGGGCGCAACAGGTCGGGCTTGAAGACGATGAAGAGATAGCCGTCCTCGCCTTCGGCATCGAGCCCCGACCCTCCCAGCACGCCGAGCGCCTGCACCATCAAAGCGAGCCCGAAGCCCTTGTAGCCGCCCCAGGTCAACAGCGCGCCGACGTTGGCCGGGTCGCGCGTCGGCTTGCCTTGCGGGTCGATCGCGACACCTTCGGGCAATTCGTGCTTCAGCCGCTCGCGCAGCTTGAGTTCGGTCGCCATGAAGGCCGAGGTGCCCATGTCGAGCACCACCGGCCCGCGCGTCGAGGGCAGGCCGAAGGCGATCGGGTTGGTGCCGAGCGCCGGCGCGATCGCGCCCGGCGGCGCGACATAGCGCGAGCTGGCGGCGGTGTGGAGACCGACCAGGTCGGCGTTGGCGACCATCTCCATGTAATAGGCGCTGCGCCCGCTCATCCAGCTGTTGCTGACGCCGACCAGCGCGACGCCGCGCGCCTGGGCCATCGCGATGGCGTGGCGCGTCGCGTGGTACATCACCAGCATGGCGTTCTCGTTGCCGCCGTCGAACAGGGTCGAGATCGCCGTCTCGTGGCGCACGCTCATGGCGCTCCGTGGCCAACCAAAGCGCTTGTGCTCCGGGATGTTGAGGATCTTGGCCAGGCCGGAATACTCGTAGCCGCACAGCGCGGCGTCGATCACGTGATCGGCGATGATGCGCGCCGCCTCGGCGTCATAGCCGAGCCGGCGCAGCGCCTGCTCGCCGCGCGCACGGGCATCCGCGACCGTTACCTTGATCCGTCCCTCGGCCATCTTGCCGTCTCCGTCCATGGGCGCCGGCCCATGCTGGCCGAGCCGGCGCCACCGCGCCAGCCTGTCGCGCGGCGACGCCGGGATCTGCTATGCTCGGACAGGGATGGAAATCACCGACGGGGAGCGATGCGCATGGACCGTCAAACTTCGGCCGACACCGCGACCCGTATGGGCGTGCACCCGCTGCACCCGGCGCTGGGCGCCCGGATCACCGGCGTTGATCTCGGCAAGCCGATGGATGCCAAAGCGTTCCGCGCCGTGCACGACGCCTGGATGGCGCATCTCGTGCTGGTGTTCCCCGGCCAGCGCATCACCGACCAGGAGCACGTTCGCTTCACCCGCCAGTTCGGCGAGCCCGAAATCTTCCATCAAACCCATTTGAAGTCGACCCAGGTCGCGGAGATCTTCCGGGTCTCCAACGTCGGCGAGGACGGCCAACTGCTGCCGCAGGGCGATCTGAGCCTGGCGCAGCTTTCCCTCACGCGACTCTGGCACACCGACAGCAGCTACCGCCCGGTGCCGGCGATGGGCTCGCTGCTCCACGGCATCGAGGTCAGCCGCAGCGGCGGCGAGACCTGCTTCACCAACATGTACGCGGTCTACGACGCGTTGCCGGCGTCTCTGCGCCGCCAAGTCGAGGGCCGCCGCGCCCAGCACAATTTCGGCCATCTCCACACGCTCAAGAAACTCAAGCCGCTGACCGAGGCCGAGCGCGCCGCGATGCCGCCGGTGTGGCAGCCGATGGTCCGGCGCCACCCGGTCACCGGGCGCAAGTCGCTCTACATCAGCCCGATCTATCATGACGCGGTCGAGGGCCTGTCGCCCGCGGCGGCCAACGATCTGATCACCGCGCTCGCCGAATTCGCCGGTCGGCCCGAGTTCGTCTACGCGCAC
>JACQAI010000650.1 GCA_016195115.1 Pseudomonadota bacterium | reverse complement strand
GGTCGAGGCCCCGGGCGAGCCAGGTGCGCTGCGACGAGGATGGCTTGGTGATGTCCGACTTGGCTGCCATCGACGTCCCGAGAATGCCCTCGAATTGCCACAGGCTAGCATGCTGCCGGGCCGGGTAGTAGCCGGCCGCGCCCCGGCATTGCACCGCCGCACGGGACGCGCGAGACTCGCGGGCGACCCGCTGTCAGGACGGCCGCCATGGCGATTTCCATCACTCCGCTCCATCCGCTGTTCGGCGCCGAGATCGGCAGGGTCGACGTCGGCGCGCCGCTTGACGACGCGACGTTCGCCGCGATCCGTGCCGCGCTCGACGATTACTCGCTGCTGGTGTTCCACGACCAGTCGCTCGACGACGACCGCCAGGTCGCGTTCAGCCGGCGCTTCGGCCCGCTCGAGAAAACCATCAGCGCCAACGCCACGGGCGGTACACATTTCGCGCGCCAGTCAAATCTCGATGTCGGCACCGGCGCCGTGATTCCGCCCGAGGACCGCCGCATGGTCTATCAGAAGGGCAACCAGCTCTGGCACACCGACAGCTCGTTCAAGCCGGTGCCGGCGTTGTGCTCGCTGTTGTCGGGGCGTGTCGTGCCGCCCGAGGGCGGCGATACCGGTTTCGCCAGCGCGCGCGCCGCCTACGACGCGCTGCCCGAGGCGATGAAGCGGCGCATCGAGGGCCTGGTCGCCGAGCACAGCCTGGGCTACTCGCGCGGCCTGATCGGACCCGACGTGCTGACCGAGACACAGAAGCAGGAGGTGCCGGCGGTGCGCCAGGTCGTGGTGCGGACCAACCCGGTCAACGGCCGCAAGGCGATCTACGCCGGCGCGCATGCCTCCCACATCGTCGGCTTGCCGATCGAGGAGGGCCGCGCGCTGCTGCGCGAGCTCAACGATTTCATCACCCAGCCGCGCTTCTGCTACAGCCACCGCTGGCGTCAAGGCGACCTGGTGATCTGGGACAATCGCTGCCTGCTGCATCGCGCCACGCCCTACGACACCGTCAGGCACCAGCGGCTGATGCAGCGCACGACGGTCGCGGGCGATGCGCCGACCGTGGCGTAGCAAGAGCGGCACGGCTTGAGCCGCAATTCCCGGCGAAACGCCGGTGGAATTGCCGTATAGTTCGAAAAAAGCGGTGGCGATGTGAGCAAGCGCGCGAAACAGCCGAATCTGTTCAAGAACAAGGTCGTCTTGATCACCGGCGGCACCGGCAGTTTCGGCAACGCGGTCACGCGCAACCTGCTGCGTCAGGAGCCGGGCGAGATCCGCATCCTGAGCCGCGACGAAGCCAAGCAGGACGCCATGCGCTCCGCCCTCGGCAATCCGCGGGTCCGATTCTATCTGGGCGATGTGCGCGACCCGCGCAGCGTCGACGCCGCCATGGGCGAGGTCGACTTCGTCTTCCACGCCGCCGCGCTCAAACAAGTGCCGGCCTGCGAGTTCTTTCCCGAGCAGGCGGTGATGACCAACGTCATGGGCACGCACAACGTGCTCGACGCCGCGATCGCTCGCGGGGTCACCCGCGTCGTGTGCATCAGCACCGACAAGGCGGTCTACCCGATCAACGCCATGGGCATGTCCAAGGCCCTGATGGAGAAGCTCGTCCAGGCCAAGGCGCGCGCGCTCGGCGAGCGCGGTCCGGTGATCTGCTGCGTGCGCTACGGCAACGTCATCTACTCGCGCGGCTCGGTCATCCCGCGCTTCGTCGAGCAGATCCTGCACCGGCGGCCGATGACCATCACGTCGCCCGACATGACGCGGTTCCTGCTGACCCTCGACGACGCGGTCGACTTGATCAAGTTTGCGCTCGTCGAGGGCAACCAGGGCGAGATCATGGTGCGCAAGGCGCCCGCCGCGACGGTCGGCGCGTTGGCGACCGCGCTCGGCCAGCTGTTCGGCACCAAGGCCAAGGCCGAGATCATCGGGTTGCGCCACGGCGAGAAGCTGCACGAGACGCTGTGCACGTTCGCCGAGTTGTCCGGCGCGCGCGAGCACGACGAGTACTATCGGATCCCGCTCAACACCCGCGACCTGGCGTACAGCGCCTATCTGACCGAGGGCGTCGTGCCGAAGCGCGCGGTCGCGGACTACACGTCCGACAACGCGCGGCGGTTCTCGGTCGCCGAGGTCAAGGCGGTGCTGGCGGCGGTGCCGGCGATCAAGGAGGCGATCGTGCGCCACGCCAGCGGGCGCAAGCCGCTCGACCGCGGCGAGGAACTCGCCGCCGAATGACAAGCGTGCTGATCGTCGGGGCGGGCGGGATGGTGGGCAGCGCCATGGTTCGCCGCCTGCCGCGTGCCGGTCTCGAGGTCGTGGCGCTCGACCGCGCGCGCTACGACATCCTCAACGATCCGATCGAGGCGGTACCGCTCGCCGGGGTCGACGCCGTCGTCAATTGCGCCGGGCTGATCAACCGCTTCGAGAAGAGTCGCGACGCCGCCGAGTTCTACCAGATCAACTCGATCTTCCCGCGCCGGCTGGCCGACGCGTGCGCGCGCGCCGGCCTATGCCTGATCCACATATCGACCGACTGCGTGTTCGACGGCGCCACGGGGCTGTACGACGAGACCGCCGCGGCGGTCCCGAAGGATCTCTACGGCCGCGCCAAGCTTTACGGCGAAGCCGCCAACGCCATGGTGCTGCGGACCTCGGTGATCGGCCCCGAGCGTGCGCACTTCCATTCGCTGCTGTGCTGGTTCCTCGGCGTCACGGACGCGTGCCAGGGCTACACCAACCACTGGTGGAGCGGCATGACGACCGTGACCCTGTCCGACGCCGTCGGCCACTTGATCGTCGCCGGCCGCTGCCAGCCCGGGCTGTTTCATCTGCATGGCGAGGACATCACCAAGCACGACCTGCTGCGCTTGATGGCGCAGGCCTTCGGCAAGCAGGTCGCCATCACGCCGGCCGCCGCCGCGATGGCGCGCGACATGCGGCTGCGCACGCGCCATCCCGAGCTGCTCGGCGGCTTCGTCATTCCCACCTTGAGCGCGCAGCTGCGCGACCTCGCCGCGCTGTGCGACGCGCGCGGGCGCTGGCACGCTGCCGCGGCGATGGCGGCGCCATGATCCCGACGCCGCACCAGATCGTCCGGAATCTCGTCGACAACCCAAACTGCGTGATCTTCGACGTCGGCGCGAACCACGGCCAGAGCACGGAAATCTACCGGGTGCTGTTCGAGGGCAGCACGATCCACGCCTTCGAACCGCAACGTGCGGCGTTCGAGACCATGAAGCGGCGGATCGGCGGGCTCGAGCGCGTGTATCTGAATCAGATTGCGCTTGGCGAGCAGGTCGGCAGCGCGCAGCTGCACGTGACGACCCACGCCGAGAGCTCGAGCCTGCTGCCACTCAACGCCGACTCATGGTGGGCGCAGGCGCTCGACATTCGCCAGAGCGGTACCGAGACCGTCGCGGTCGACACGATCGATCGCTATTGCGCCGAGCGCGCCATCGCGGCGATCGACTTTCTCAAGCTCGACGTCCAGGGCTTCGAGCCGGAATGTCTGCGTGGCGCCGCCCGCATGCTCGCCGAACGGCGGATCGGCGTCATCCAGGCCGAGATCGTCTATCACCGGATCTACCAGCGGGCGACCCGCTTCACGGATATCGAGACCTTGCTCGACCCTTACGGCTATCGCCTCTACACGCTGTTCAACGTCCACGTCGGGGACGGCAACGGCGAGCTGTTGTATCTCGACGCGGTGCTCACGCGCCCGTGAGGCGCGGGTGCAGCCCTGCCATGCCGGATCGGGGCTTGTGAACGCGGGTCGCCGCTGCGAGACTCCAGGCACCATGTCGTCGCTGTCCGCCCGCCTGTCGCTCGGCTTCTCCAGCCTCGGCCACACCTACGCGCATCTCCTGACGATGCTGTGGCCGACCATCGTGCTCGTGCTCGAGAAGGACTGGGCGATGAGCTACGCCGAGCTGTTGCCGTTGGCGGTCGCTGGGCAGGTTCTGTTCGGCGCCGGCGCGCTGCCCGCCGGCTGGCTGGGCGACCGTTGGAGCGCGACCGGCATGATGGTCGTGTTCTTCATCGGCACCGGGCTCGCGACGGTCGCGACCGGGTTCGCGGAGTCGCCGTGGCAACTCGTGCTCGGCATGGCGGTGACCGGCCTGTTCGGCTCGATCTATCATCCGGTCGGCACCGCCTGGCTGGTGCGCAACGCGGTCAACCGCGGCAAGGCGCTCGGCATCAACGGCGTGTTCGGCTCGTTGGGCGTCGGCGGCGCGGCGTTGGTCGCGGGCGTCCTGTGCGACCTGTTCAGTTGGCGCGTCGCGTTCATCGTCCCGGGCGCGCTGTGCACGCTGACCGGCGTGGTCTTGTGGTGCGTCATGCGCGCCGGCTTCGTCGAGGCGCCGCAGACCGACCGCATGCCGCAGCCGGAGGCCGAGCGCCATGACGTCGTGCGTGCGTTCTGGGTGCTGTCGCTCACCATGGTCGCCGCCGGGCTGATGAGCCAGGCCGCGACGGTGGCGCTGCCCAAGCTGTTCGAGGCGCAGCTCTCCGCGGGCGGTGGCGTTTCAACCACCGGGGTCGGCGCGCTGGTCGCGGTGGTCTACGGCTTCACGGCGGTGGCCCAGATGGTCGGCGGCCATCTCGCCGACCGCTTCGCGATGAAGCCCATCTACGTGGTGAGCTATCTGCTGCAGATTCCGTTCTCGACCGGAATCGTCGCGACCTGCAGGGTCATCGCCGCGACCACCGCGGCGATCAGCGGCATGCCCGACAGACCGACGACCAGCGCCAAGAACGGGATCTGCAGCAGATAGCTCACCACGTAGATGGGCTTCATCGCGAAGCGGTCGGCGAG